>DEIT01000188.1:0-1361 GCA_002352635.1 Hyphomicrobiaceae bacterium UBA2767
CGGTTTCGCGGTCGCAAACAGCCGCACGGCCTCCATATAGAGATGCCCGGCACTGCCACGGCTATTCTGGCCGACGACGCTGCCGTCGCGCGTCACGGCACTGCCGTCACCGAAATTGGCTCCAGCGCAGAAGGATTTTCCCTGCGCGGCCAATATGACGGCCCTGCAGTCGGGATTGTCATCGAGCGCTTCGAGCGCGTCGGCGATCTGTTTGATCAGGTCATAATCGAAGAAATTATGCGGCGGTCGCCGTATCTCGATCGTGGCGACGAAATCGGCGATCTCCACGCTGATGTCCTGCTTCTCTTCGGTCTGTTCCATGCCGGCCTCACTGAATGGTTTGCCTATCTCTGTTTCACAATCAACGCATCCACGATTGATACACCCTCACCTCGCGCATGGACGATAACCGGATTGAGGTCAATTTCTGCGACCTCATCGGCAAAATCGGTGGCAAATTGCGAAAGCGCGATAATGGTCTCAAGCAGCGCGTCAACATCGCTCGGCGGTGCACCCCGCAAACCTTCAAGTATGCGTGCGCCTTTGAGCGTGCCAATCAGCGCCTTGGCCGAGAATTGTGACAGGGGAACGGGTGCCAGCGCCGTGTCTTTCCATATCTCGACATGGATGCCGCCGAACCCCGCGAGCAGCATCGGACCGAATGTGGGATCGCGGTTCACGCCGAGTATGAATTCGACACCGGCGGGCGCCATGCGCTCGACAAGTACACCCCTTGGCTCGGCGTCAGGATGGCTCGCCATCGCAGCCGTGATAATCCGGTCATAACCGTCGCGCACCGCGTCCGCGCCTTCCAGACCAAGCGCCACACCGCCTGCGTCGCTCTTGTGCGGAATGTCGGGCGACTGGATCTTGAGAGCGACGGCTCTGCCCGCTTCGGCAGCAATAGCGACAGCCTCATCTGCGCTTTTCGCCAATCCGCCCGGCGCTTCCCCGATCCCGTAAAGTGCAAGGACGGCTCTGGCCTCATATTCACACAAAACAGGTCCCGACCGCGCGACCAGCTTTTCGGCCTTGGCCCGATTCGTATTGGGCTCGGGCGCAGCACTTGAGGCGTCTAGAGCGCCGTCGCGAGCGATCCGGTAATCCGCGAGCGCTGCCATGCTGCGAGCGCAGTTGCGCATGTTTGTGAGGAGCGGCAGCCCGGCCTCGGCGAACAACTCCACCGAGGTTTCGTGTGGCAACGTATAGCTCCAGCAGGCAATCGGTTTTTCGAGGGACTGTCCCAGCTTGAAAAAATTATCGCGCTCGCGTTCAAACCCGTTCTTCTTCCGAGCCGACGCCACCATCACAAGACCGTCGATGTTGGGGGCTAGCGAAACCAGCCGGGCCAACTCCGCATA
>DEIT01000188.1:1484-14220 GCA_002352635.1 Hyphomicrobiaceae bacterium UBA2767
CCGGTGGAAATGCCGATGCGGCGCCCTGACGGCAGGCGGTCCAAATTGGCGAGGAACGTATTGGCGATATCCACCATCTGCTCCGCGCTGTCGCCGATCGTGATGCCGTAATGCGCGAACATGGCAGCGTAGGTTTCGTATCTGCCCGCCAGGGCTCCCGTATGCGAGGCGGCCGCCCGCACGGCCGCTTGCGAACGGCCCAGCTTTGCGGCAATCAGCGGTTTGCCCATCCGCAATGCTTTTTCGGCGACCGCTTTGAATTTCTGAGGGCTCTTTACGTCTTCGAGGAACAGCAGGAAAATATCCGTCTTGCCTTCGTCCAGCATGAAGTCGACAAGGTCGAAAATCTCCAGGCATGCCTCGTTGCCGGTCGTCACCACATAGCGGAACGGGAGTTCTTTTTCCCGGCCAACATCAAAAAATGAAAAGCCGACCGCGCCGCTCTGCGCCACCACCGCTACGCGGCCTTCGACGTGCCAGGGCGGAAGCATTGGCTTTGACGGCGCCATCATCGCTGGTGAGAAGGTTGCGGCAATCGAAAGCGCGGTATTCGCAAAACCTTCCGAATTGGGTCCAAGCACAGCCATATCGTACGCCCGTGCGATCTCCGCCAACTCCTGCTGAACGGCCTTGCCGCATTCACCTGATTCTTCGGCAAATCCCGAGGTCACAATCAGTGCCGCTTTCACACCGGCTTCGCCGCATCGACCCAGCTCATCGGCAACAAACCGGGACGGGATCGCAAGGATCGCCAATTCAACCGGCTCTGGAACCCCGGCAATGGATGAATAGGCCTGATGCCCCATGATTTCTTCGTGGGAGCGGCTGACGGGGAAAATCTTCCCCTGATACGGGTGCGTCAGCATTACGGCTGGCAGCATCCCGCGCAGTCTTGTTTCATCCGGCGACGCCCCGATGATTGCGATTGTGCGTGGGTTGAGCAGCGCGTTGAGATCAGGCATCGACGCTAACGAAGACCAAGTCCGCGGGCAATGATGCCGCGCAGCACTTCCGTGGTGCCGCCCTGGATAGTCAGTTTCGGCGCAATCATGATCGCGTTTTCAAGCTGCTCATGGAACGAAACGATGTTGGCAGACCTCGGGTCCGCGAACGCGGAGAGATCACGCACACGGCCTGGAAGTTTTTGCTGCCAGACCGTACCGAGATCCTTGACGATCGAGCCTTCCAGTACCGGCTCCTTACCGGCTTGCAGCATGCCGTTCACGGAAACTGACATGCGACGCAGTGTATGGAGTTGCGCAACGAGACGGCCAATGCTTTCCGCACCGCGTAGATCAGGATCATCGCCCAGCAGACGAACAAGCTCGACGAGCGCATAGAATGTTTCAAGGAAGCGCTCAGGTCCGCTGCGTTCATAGGCCAGCTCACTGGTCGCCTGCTTCCAAGCCATATCGACTTCGCCGAGCAGGTGGCTGTCGGGTATAAAAACGTCCTCAAGCACAACCTCATTGAAGTCGAGACTGCCGGTCATCTGCGGGATCGGATTGACGGTAATACCAGGCAATTTCATATCCACCAGGAATTGCGTTAGCCCGTGGCGACGATTTTCCTGGGTTGGGGCAGACGTTCGAAACAGGCCAATCATGTAGTCTGCGTTGTGAGCCGCCGATGTCCATACCTTTGTGCCATTGACGCGCCAGCCGCCATCAACCCGCTCTGCCCTGGTTTTTGCGGCGAAAAGATCCGAACCCGAGTCAGGCTCGCTCATGCCGATGCAGAAACAGCACTCACCACGACAGATGCGCGGCAGTACATCCATGCAGATTTCCTCGCCCGCATATTTCATGAGCATGGGACCGCTCTGCCTGTCTGCGACGAAATGGCCGCGTGTCGGCGCATTGGCCACACGGAATTCCTCCGTCAGCACATAGCGCTCCAGAAACGTGCGCTCGTGACCGCCGTATTTCTTTGGCCAGGTCAATCCGATCCAGCCACGAGCACCAACGCGACGGCTGAACTCTCGGTCGAATCCATCACTTTCCCTGGTGCCATGAGGATCGAATGTTCCAGCTGCAATTTCTTCTGCCAGAAATGTGCGGACCTCGGCACGCAACTGCTGCGCTTCCGGCGGAAGCCTGACCTGATCAAACTGAATTCCCTGCACGGTTTCGCTTGTCATCTTAACGCGCCGCCAATATTGGCCAGAGTTGATCTGCACCTGCGGCAGCTATCCTGCGCCCCAGTTTTTCTGCCCATTCGCTCTCGGTTCCAAAATCATCTCGCCATGCCCAGAGCCGGCGCGTGTATCGCTGGAGGATGTGTTCCTGCGTGAATCCAATGGCGCCGAAGACCTGATGCGCGATGGCTGCCCCCTCGCCAGCGGCTTCGCCGGCCCTTATTTTCGCGGCGGCTACCTCCAGAAAGACAGCTTCATCGAAACATTTCGCATGGTGGATGGCGTCGGCCGCGGAACCAGAGGCTGCATCAGCTGCGGCCACCTCACCGGCGAGACGTGCCAGATTGTGTTGTACCGCCTGGAATTTGCCAATGGGGCGCCCGAAAGCGATACGCTCCTTCGCGTATTCGACTGCCAAATCCAGGACTGCCTGCAACCCGCCTGCAATTTGACGTGCTCGCACAGCGGCTCCGAGCAGCATCAGCACGTCACTCCCTATGTCTGGAGGCAGAGCGGATTGAGCGAGCAGTGTAACACCGTCAAGAGAGAATTTGCCCTGTGGATCGCCAGCGATGGAGGTCCCTTCTTTAACATTGCAATCTTTTGTCTCTACAAGCGCAGTGACGGGACCCTCTTCGCCCTGCGCCAACAACACCAGATGCCGCGTTTCGCTCGCGAAAGGCACAGAGCGCGCAGTGCCTGAAAGCGCCCCCTTTTTGTCTATGAAGATTCTATCCTGCCGGGTGCAAGGAGCCACAGACATCGGACCGGAGGGAATTGCGATGCCCGCCTGTGACAGAAGCCAACCGGCGAGCATCGTTTCACCAAGCGGTGCAGGGATGGCAAACTGTCCAGACACGTAAAGGACATCGAAACCCGCCGCAATCCCAACGCCCGCACCGCCCCTCTCCTCATCAACCCAGGACAAGGTCAGGCCGTTTTCTTCGATGTCGCGCCACAATGGCTCTTTCCAGCACACGCCCTTTGCGTTGTTGATCGCCTGCGGGTCGCAGCGGTCATGGAAGATCCGGGTCGCGGATTCTGCAATCAGGGAGCTGATATCGGAAGTGTCTGTCATTCACTCTGCCGATGTGCGTCTGCGCAGGTTACATAAATCACTGTGGACAAATCGTTGAGGAAAGAGGATTGCAGCGGCGGGAGTTCCTGTGGTGCTTGCAATATTCCATCGCGTCAGAATTTTTCCTTTGGACTTATCAGTGTAGCGCATATTGCCAAGACCAAGGTCAAATCTGCCAGAGAGGCCAGATGCATGCAATGAAATTGAACCGCCTTGCCGCAGCGTAGCGGCGGACCTTACACTTAAGCACAGCAATACACACAAAACGCGGGAAACAGACTCATGTCGCAAGCACAACCGCAGATCATCAAGGCACCGCTCAAATTCATGGTGCCCATGGAGGAAAAGCCGCAAGTTTTCATGTCGGTGAATCAGGCTGAGCCGAATAAACGCACCGGCGAGTTTCAGATTGCCGAGCTTGAGATTGCCGACTCGCGCGGCGCCGCAGAACAACCTGAGCTCGACCGGGAAGGCTTTGAACTTGTTGACTCCCCAACTGCCGTCACGAATTTCTATGATGAGAAACAGATCACGGACGTCTATTACCCCGAATGCATCACGCTGCTTAAGACGGCAACCGGTGCGCGCGAGGTGCATATATTCGATCATACGCTGCGTGTTCAGGACGACTCGAAACGCGAGACCCACGGCACGCGGCTGCCCGTACCAATTGTGCATAATGACTATACGGAGAAATCCGGACCACAACGGGTGCATGATCTGCTGGAACCGGAAAAGGCGAAGCGATTTCTTGCCGGGCGTTTTGCGATGGTCAATGTTTGGCGCTCATTCGGCCAGTCTGCGGAGCGTTACCCGCTGGCCACCGCAGACGGACGCACGATCCCCGATGAAGATTTTATCGCCGTCGATATCGTATATCAGGATCGCACGGGCGAGATCTACCAGAACGCCCATTCACCGGGACAGCGCTGGTATTATTTTTCCAACATGGTTCCGAATGAAGCACTTCTGCTCAAATGCTTCGACACGGCACAAGACGGGCGGACGCGCTATACGGCGCATACGGGCTTTGAGAACCCGAACGCACCGGACGATACGCCTCCACGAGAGAGCATTGAGGTGAGAACCTTGCTGGCCTTCGACTGAAGGTAGCCCGCCTAGTCGATCTTGAGTATGGCAGGCGTCCAGCGTTCCCGGCGGCGTTGCCGGCGCCCGGCTTCATCCTCTCCATCGTACACAGAGGGTTCGGCCTGAGGGTAGCGGGCACGATCATCGAGTGTGACGGACATGAGCGTGGCAAATCCGTGCGAATCGTCCGGATCGGGCATGAACGCGGCAACATAAACGCCGCAGTCCCGGCAGATGAGAAAATCGGCGGCATTCAGAGAGAATTGATAGCGGCTGAGTTTGTCGCGGTCGCGCACGTCAATGGTGAGGTCCCCTTCCGGATCTGACACAGCAGACGTGTTGTGTTTGCGGCAGAATTCGCACTGACACGCTCTGGGGAGCGCATCCTCTGGCGCAATGCCTGTCTTGTAGAGAACCGAGATATTTCCACAATGGCAGCCGCCCTTGAATTCATTCATCGAAGTGTAACCTCACAAATTCTTGATGTTGCTAGTATTTTTATTTTACGGAACGGGATCGGTTTATCTGTCTTCTCAAGTTTTCCGGGAATCTCACCTTGGAAAAACAAAACTCCATTTCTACTCGCGTGTGAATTGTACATATAACCTTAAGACAACCTTAAGCTGCCATTGCTACCGTTCAGCCTGCATCTAGTAGAGTACGGGGCACACAAGTGACAGTTTCTGTCGTTGCGGAGAATACGCCAGAGCCGCAACTGCCGCCAGTCGGCGAAATCGTTGCGATCAACGGCACGAGGGCCCGGGTTCTTCTGGCCAAGAGCGTGAACGGCAGTCCGCTGCGCGCGGAAGATCACCCTTATGTGGGGACAGTGGTTACCATCGACACTGGTACCGCGGTCGTGCTCTGTCTCATCACCGCGATGAGCGTCGCCGATGCCGAAACCGATCCGGACCTTGCCGGCAACCGGGTCATGGATGTGGAGCTCGTTGGCGAGTTGCCGCGTCAAGACGATGGCTACCTGTGCACCTTCCGACGCGGCGTTTCCGTTTACCCCAGACTCGGCGATCATGTGCAGATGCCGACACGTACGGTACTGGAGAAGGCCTACTATTTCGGCAACTTTGACGGTGTTGAAATTGGCCGAATTCATCAGGATCCGACCATTCCCGCAGTCATCAAGGTGAATGAGATGCTTGGTAAGCATTTTGCGATCCTGGGTTCCACGGGAACGGGCAAATCCTGCGCGGTCGCGCTGATCCTGCGTCAGTTCCTCGCCAAACAGCCGAAATCACATATTGTGCTGGTAGACCCGCACAATGAGTATGGCGGTTGCTTCGGAGAACAGGCACACGTCATTACGCTGAACAATCTGCGCCTGCCATTCTGGTTTCTCAATTTCGAAGAAATTGTCGAGATCCTGCTTGGCGGAAGTGATGACTACGGGCCGGAAGTAGAACTTTTACGCGAATTCATTCCCGCGGCCAAAAGACAGTTCGCTGCGAACCAGGGACGCGAATCCCGCCTCCTTCAACGCAGCATCACGCGCCGCGAACGCTATTCAATTGACGTACCGGTTCCTTACCGGATTTCCGATCTGGTGGACCAGATCCGAAATCAGATGGGCCTGCTCGAGACCCAAAAGGACCTGCGCCCTTACAAGCACTTGATCGCCCGCATCGAAGCGATAGCGCAGGACCCACGCTTCAACTTCATGTTCGGCAAAATGATGATCGAGGACAATCTGGGTGAAATCCTCAAACAGATCTTCCGTATTCCGGTGGTCGGCAAACCGATCACCATTATCCAACTCGTCGGACTGCCCGCAGAAATCATCAATGTAATTGTGTCAATCCTGGCGCGGCTCGCATTTGATCTATCGGTTTGGAGCGAAGGCAAGGTCCCGATCACATTTGTATGCGAGGAAGCGCACCGTTACGTGCCGCGAGAAAAGGACGCCGGATTTGAGCCTACCAAACGCATCATTTCCAGGATCGCCAAGGAAGGCCGCAAATACGGCATCGCATTGTGCGTGGTGAGCCAGCGCCCCGGCGATATCGACCCGACCATACTCTCGCAATGCAGCACGATCTTTACGATGCGGCTCTCCAATGAGCGCGACCAGCAAATCGTGAGATCCGCAGTATCGGATGCAGCAGAAAGTCTGCTTCGTTTTTTGCCGTCGCTTGGAATGCGCGAAACAATCACTTTCGGCGAGGGCGTTACGTTGCCCTCGCGGATTATGCTTGCCGAATTGCCTGAACATGCACTTCCGAAAGGCGCCAGCGCCCACCTGGATCTTAGTGGCGAGAGTGAGCCTGATCCCGCGATTGTCGATGAAGCCATTCTGCGTTGGCGATCCGTGGGTAGCGATATTGAGTCCTTACTCCCTGCGGAACCGGAAGAAACTTTCGCACCAGCTGCACCAGCTGCACCCCCGGGCGCTACGATGACCGCGCCGCAACCCGCATCCATGCCCAATGGTGCTCATGTCAACGGGGGGCAAGGTCTGCAACATCCACCCGAGCACCCCGGCCAGCCGGTCCACCAGAACACTCCAGGCATCGCGCAAAATACAACCGCGAGCGCACCTCCAACCATCGCTGCGCAGCCGCATGCCAGCCAGCCAGCGCCAGCCGCACCACTGCGTACACCAACTCGCACATAATATTATCTGGATCATTTCAAGATCCTCAGCCAGATTGCGCCCCGCATTCGCGTGCAGGTCGACGAATCCGGTTGAGCCGTGCTACATGGCGCAGCCGAAATCAGGAGCGCAGCAACCTTATGCAGCCGGTAATATCCGTAAAAGGCCTGACCAAAACCTATGAAGGTGGGTTCACGGCGCTGAAGAATATCAATCTGGATATTCGGCGCGGTGAAATCTTCGGCCTGCTCGGGCCAAACGGTGCCGGCAAGACAACCCTCATCAGCATTATCTGTGGCATCGTCAATCCTGGCGAAGGGTCAGTCGCCATAGACGGATACGACATCGTCAAGAATTACCGTGAGAGTCGGTCGCGCATCGGACTTGTTCCGCAGGAGCTGACCACCGACTCTTTCGAGACCGTATGGGCGACCGTCAACTTTACGCGCGGACTGTTCGGCAAGCCCTCGGATCCAGCACATGTCGAAAAAGTCCTGAAGGACCTGTCATTGTGGGACAAGAAAGACTCCACCATCATGACTCTTTCAGGCGGCATGAAGCGTCGGGTGCTGATCGCCAAAGCGCTCTCCCACGAACCGAAGATACTTTTCCTTGATGAACCGACGGCGGGCGTCGACGTGGAATTGCGACAGGACATGTGGGAGGTGGTGCATGAGCTACGCTCATCAGGCGTCACAATCATCCTGACCACCCACTACATCGAGGAAGCCGAACAGATGGCTGACCGAATCGGGGTCATCAACAATGGTGAAATCATTGTCGTTGAGGAAAAGAAGGAATTGATGCGCAAACTCGGCATCAAACAGCTGACGCTCGATCTGCAAAAGACTCTGAAGAAGATCCCCCCGGCGCTCAAGTCGTTCAAACTGGACTTGGACGACAATGGCGAACGGCTGGTCTACACCTACGACACAATGGCAGAGCGTACAGGCATAACATCTCTTCTGAACGAACTGAATAAGGCGGGCATCAAGTTCAAAGATATCCATACAAGACAAAGTTCTCTTGAGGACATCTTTGTCACGCTTGTGAAGAGGTCATCATGAACTGGCGCGCGATCTGGGCGATCTACAAATTCGAAATGGCGCGAACCGGGCGCACGCTTGGACAGAGTATTGTGTCACCGGTTATCTCGACCGTGCTGTATTTCGTCGTATTCGGTTCTGCAATCGGGTCGCGAATCACGGAAGTTGATGGCGTGAGCTACGGCTCGTTCATCGTGCCCGGTCTGATCATGCTTTCGGTCCTGACGCAAAGCATTGCCAACGCATCTTTTGGCATCTATTTCCCGCGCTTCGTCGGAACCATATTCGAGATCCTTTCCGCACCTGTTTCTTTCCTGGAAATCGTGTTGGGCTATGTCGGCGCGGCTGCGACCAAGTCGCTGATCGTGGGAACAATTATTCTGGCAACCGCCGGCTTTTTCGTGCCGCTGAACATCGCCCATCCGTTCTGGATGGCGCTGTTCCTGGTGCTTACAGCAATCACGTTTTCCCTGTTCGGTTTCATTATCGGGATCTGGGCAGACAACTTCGAAAAGCTGCAGATCATACCACTGCTTGTCATCACCCCGCTGGTGTTTCTGGGTGGCAGCTTTTACTCCATTTCCATGTTGCCGCCGTTCTGGCAAACCGTCTCACTGTTTAACCCGGTCGTCTATCTCATCAGTGGTTTTCGCTGGAGTTTCTTCGAAGTCGCCGATGTGTCGCTTGGCGTCAGTCTCGGCATGATCACTTTTTTTCTGGTGGCGTGCATGACCATCGTGTGGTGGATTTTCAAAACCGGCTATCGACTAAAAACTTAAGCATTGGGGAGGATTCACATGAAACCGAGAATTGTGCGCGCCAGTGAAGGCACAACCAAACAAGCACCAGCTGATTGGTTCGTCGGTACGGTCTGGCAGGACCAGGTATTCGTGCCGGAAGCCCCTTCAAGGCTCCGAGTGACGCGAGTTACCTTTACTCCAGGCGGACGCACCAACTGGCATACCCACGCCGTCGGACAGATCCTTTATGTGCTATCCGGTGCCGGACGATATCAGCTCGAGGGCGAAGCTGTGCAGGAGATCCTGCCCGGCGATACGGTCATTATTCCGGCCGACGCGCGCCACTGGCATGGCGCGGCCCCTGATCAGATGATGTGTCATCTGGCGTTGTCTGAGTCGGATGAATCCGGTGCCGTCGCAGATTGGCTGGAACCAGTGAGTGACGAGGACTACACGGCAGCACCTCAAAAAGGCTGAACAAAATCTTACGCCGCTTTCAGCTCGTCCCTTTCCACGGCGGCACCTTCCCCCTATGTTCGTTGCTGCTCTGCGCAGTAGCGCATACGGGGGGTGTGAATGATGGCTGCCGCGAAGGGTTCGCCGGATAAACTTGAAGGTGCGATACTGGTGCTCATCACAGCCTGCGTCGCCTCCTTCGTCGTCAGTTACAACAACACTGCACTCATCACAGCACTACCGGCCGTCAAATTGGATCTGGACATGAAGGCTGCCGCCCTGCAGTGGGTGATGAACAGCTACATGCTCGCCGCCGCATGCCTCGTCGTCGTTATGGGACGCTTCTCGGATATTTTCGGCAAGATGCGCCTGTTTCTGTTCGGCGTGGTCGTTTTCGCAGCGTCATCACTAGCCCTGATATTCGTTGAAAACACTGCAACAATGCTTGGCTTCCGATTCCTGCAGGGCGTTGGTGCCTCATCGGTGTTCAGTAATTCCGCAGCACTCATCAATGTCACCACACCCACTCCTGACCGGCCCTTTACCATGGGCATCTGGGCAGGAGTGGTTACATTTGGCCTGGGCGTTGGCCCATTGGTTGGGGGATTCTATACCGAAGTCTTCAACTGGCGTCTGATCTTTGCGACCGATGTTGTCTTGCTGCTGATCGCCCTGTTTCTTGCATGGCGGGTCGAAAAGCTTGGAATTGTGACGCCGCAGCCGGAAAAAAGAGAAACCATAGACTATCTGGGTGCCGGCCTGCTCGTCGTGACACTCGCTTCCCTGGTTTATGCCGTGAGCCACGGCCATGCATCGGGCTGGACATCTCCGGCTATTATGATCCTCCTTGTGGTCGGATTTGCCGGCACAGCAGCATTTTACATCGTGGAACATCGAACGAAAAACCCGCTGGTTCATTTCGTGTTGTTTGAAAATCGATCCTATGTGGGTGCGACAATCGCAATGTTTGTCATAGGCTTTGTGCTGATTGGCTCCCTCTTCTTCTTCAACCTGTTCCTGCAATCACCATCCAGCCTCCATCTCACCGCGATACATGCCGGCTTGGCCGTATTGCCCATGACGATCCCGATGCTGCTGATATCCGTTGGTTTGCCACGACGCCTCGAGCGACATCACTTCCGATGGGCAATCACCGCAGGGATGCTGGCCTTGGCTATCGGGTTTGGCCTCTTATCATTGTCAACCAACCAGACAGTCTATTCCGAGGTCTGGTGGAAATTTGCAATTGTCGGCTGTGGACTGGGACTGACGTTCCCTCTCATCCCCACGGTAGGCCTGCGCGACCTTGCCGACCATCATGCAGGCCAGGGTGCTGGTGTCGTAAATACCTGCCTTTTCATTGGAGCTGTTGTTGGCGTCGTTGTCGGGGGGCTTGTCACGGCGGAAGTAGGTCATGACATGGTTGCTGAAGCCATACGCACTGTAAGTCATGTACCTGGAAATGCGGCGGAACTGGCGCACCTGTTTGCCCATGGCGCTCCTGGCGAAGTGAAACAGGCGTTGACGACGTTCTCCGCCGAAGATGCAGCACATATCAGGAGTGCGCTGGCCGACCTTGAAGACGACACGTTCGATGCTGTGATGATTGCCATGATGATCGTTTCCTTCATCGGCATGATTGCGAGCGCAACACTCATGCGCGACAATCCTACGGGCAAATCGGCTTGAACATTTAACTTATAGACTTGGCGATTTCGTCAAATATTTCAGCCAATTCGTCAGGCATGTTGATGTGGGGGTTGTGGCTGGAGTCGATTTCGTAAGTGCTCCAGCCTTCCGCCCGTGCGCGCTCCAGAAACGGTCTGAAGCGGTCATCAGCGGGGCGACGCGCGCAATAGATATAATGACTGGGAACAATCGGTTCGCCGTGAAGTAGTTTCAGGGGCTGGTTAAACGTCTTGATCGGCTGTGGCAAACGTTTCGGCGCCGCCCATGCCCTGTCTTCGTCGCTCGTATCGGCAGGCATTTCGGTTGGCGGTATCTTCCAACCCTCGCCATGAGCCGCCGCCGCGGCCGTCATGGGTTCGCGGCGGTGCGGCGTCAGGCTGAATATGCTGTCTCCGTCTCCTGGAGCATAGGCGTCGACATAGACGATCGCCGCAACACGCTCACGCGCCCGGTCGGCAACGCCTGTCGCGACCATTCCGCCGTAGGAGTGTCCGACGATGATGACGTCGTCGAGGTCTTCATATTCCAGAACGCCAAGAATATCGGCAATATGCAGCTCAAGATCGATATCCGGTTGGGCAAGATGCGCGCGTTCCCCAAGCCCGGTTTGCGTGGGCGTCACAATATGGTGGCCGCGCTCGGCCATTCTTGAACGCATTTTTTTCCAGGCCCACCCCGCCGACCAGGCACCATGGGCCACAACAAATATTGCCATGTGATTCATTTCCTTCGTTGTGGCTGACTAATAGTCCATGAAAGCTGCGGCCTTGAATTCTTCCAATGCTTCGCAACGCCCTGTGTGGGCCACGAGATTTTTGTATCCCTCCCCGGTTTCTTTCACCTGAGCAAGATGCTCTGGGTTCTTGTTCGCGACAAACGTGACTGCCACTGCGGATGCGATATCGGCGTGAGTGATATCTTCGCCTGCTATGAAACCGTTTACGGATGTATGCGACTCAAGCCACATAAGCGCGGATGAAATTTGCGCCAAGACGCGTTCGATGCGCGGCCGGTCGATCTTGTCCGTCGGGCGGCGTACCGTCTCGGTACGGAACTCAACAGCCTTTTCGGCCAACCCGACGGCGACCCCCACATGAGCGAGCGCCTTTGCCCGCGCAGGCAATGCGAATGGCCAGAGTGATTCTTCCAACCCTGCAAGCCGGTCCAGATAATCGAGGATGAGGCTGGAGTCGGCGAGCATCGTTCCATCGTCCAGTTTGAGTGCCGGTACTTTTCCAAGCGGGTTGAACGTCAGTAGTTCGCTGAAGTCACCATAAGCGGAGATGACGTTGTGCTCGTAGGGGATCCGATAGATGTTGAGTGCAATGGCGACACGCCGCACAAAAGGCGAGTCGAGCTGGCCCGTTAGGATCATCTTTTTCCTGCAATCTCATCTCTGTAGCCGAAACGATCTATATAGCCCGTCCAGCGTTGGATGATTTTTTCCCGCAAGCTTTTGGGAAGATCGAATTCGTTCGGAGTGTAGTCGCTCTGAGATGACAGATAAGCGTCGACAGCGCTCTCGGCGCGCGCAAAATCTCCAAGGTCGAGTTTATCGTATATATCGCTCAGGGCTGTCTTCGGGTCTTTCGTAAAATCCTCATACCTGACCTCCATCAGACGCCCCTGCGGGATCAAATGCCTGTCTTCTTCATAACGTCGGAACACGGTATCAAAAACGCTGAATACGAAGTCCTCCATCCACGGATCGTCGTTAGCCGGGTTGTGTAATCCCTGAACCGAGTCGAGCGCTTTCCAGAGCTTGACCGTCGATGGGTAAATGGCGAGCGGATTACGCGAGATATGGATGAAGCGCGCGTCAGGGAAGAGCTTCATCAAGGTTTTGATACGCGCGGTGTGGGCCGGCGATTTCATCACCAGGCGTTTTTTTTGCTT
>DEIT01000188.1:14330-18189 GCA_002352635.1 Hyphomicrobiaceae bacterium UBA2767
CCCAGATTGGCGAACGCAAATTCATCCTCCTGCGGTCGGTCGACTCCAACAGGGACATTGTCCATTGGCCGACGTTTGGGCAGAAACACATTGAACCATCTGCGCACCGCGCCACCGGTTAACAAGAAGTGGTTCGGGAAGAAGCACTGATAGGTCGTCGGATAGCCGTGGTCGGGATCGCACGACAGGAGGTCATGCAGGAACGTAGTGCCGGAGCGCCAGTGACCGAGCACGAAAACGGGTGCGGGATCGATCCGGTGGCGATTTGCCTTCACCCCGTAGATCAGTTCTGACACGATATAGAGCAGCGAGTTGACGGGCGACCAAAGCGTCACGGTGAAAATATTGGGAAGGCAATTGGCCGTGACGTCGAACCGCCCTCGCGCCACAAGCTTCGCCCATGTGGTGATCCCCATTCCGTGCCAGAAATAGAGCAGCCAGCCCCCTTCCCGGTGCACCTTCATTGGCGCCCGCACCTTCTTCCAGAACTGTTTCCACTGCTTCTTTCGGCGTGGCGCGCGCTCGTCCTGATCGGTCATTCCGCTCTCTTCACAATAGGTCCGGCCTTGTTAAACGGAATTGCAGATCGGGGAAAGGTTTCACGGCGTGGCACATGGATCTCGACTGCGTCGGAATCCCGTGGCCTAATTCACACCATGTCTCGGTTTTTAAAAACGCTGGCGGCACCCGTCGTGATTGCCGCCCTGCTTCTGCCTGGTCAAAGTGCATTGCATGCCCAGGGATCCGCGGGGAAAAAGAAAGCCGAGACACCTGCATGCGGACCACGGGTTTGGATCGAATACACCGACGACGACCCGGACTACTTTATCATCAAGAACCGCTCGGCACGCGGCTGGTCTCTTGAAATGATTGCCTTTGACCTTTCTCAATCGGCCGGAAGGCTTGTATTCGACCCTGACACAGGCGGAGCGGGCGTCGGCGGTGCATCTGAATTCATGCCAGACAGCAACTCCAGCATTCGTCTTATCGGAACAGTCCCCGCACAGGATGGCGGACGGACGCTTTCACTGCAATTCGAAAACTTCGCGGAAAGCCGCGACTACACCTTCTATATTGACCTGGATGCTACCCCCTCTGACGGCGGGCGCACCTGGGT
This sequence comes from Hyphomicrobiaceae bacterium UBA2767, assembly GCA_002352635.1. Taxonomy (GTDB): domain Bacteria; phylum Pseudomonadota; class Alphaproteobacteria; order Rhizobiales; family Methyloligellaceae; genus UBA2767. The sequence continues at coordinate 15,448 of DEIT01000188.1, forward strand.
ATTGCCAGCTGATATGGCCGGCACACGCGTCCTGGCTGCGTTTCGCGGCCCCACGGGTCAGACAGATAGAGTGGATGCAATGTTCAACGCGAATGCGGAAGCAGATTCGGGCGCCGGTGGCTGCGTCTAATCTTCAAGAACCTTCTTCACGGCCGCCGCAAGTTCCTTGAGTGAGAAGGGTTTGGGAAGGAATGAAAATGACTCCTCGCCCTCCAGATTCTTTTTGAACGCCTCTTCAGCGTAGCCCGATATGAAGATGAACCTGATGTCCTGTCCGAGTTCACGCAGTTTGTTCAGCAAAGTTGGGCCGTCCATCTCCGGCATCACCACGTCGGAAATCACCAGATCGACTTCGCCATCATATTCCTCGAAAACCTCAAGCGCTTCTGCGCCTGTACCGGCCTGCAGAACCTTGTATCCGCGCCCCTCAAGTGCGCGTGCGGCAAAGCTTCTCACTGCCTCTTCATCCTCGACGAGGAGGATCGTACCGGAGCCAGTAAGGTCATTCGATGCCGATTTCTTTTCAGCACCCACATCCTCTGCTTCTGCCGGCTCCTCGACCTCCTTGCCCACATGGCGCGGCAGGTAAATCCGGAAAGTGGTACCCTGCCCGGCACCATCCGACAGGGGATACACATAGCCGCCTGTCTGCTTGATGATGCCATAGACGGTCGAAAGCCCAAGACCAGTCCCCTTGCCGACTTCCTTGGTTGAAAAGAATGGCTCAAATATCTTTTCCATCACCTCAGGTGGCATGCCTGTTCCCGTATCAGTCACCTCGCAGAGTACATACTCGCCCGGTTCCATGCCCTTGTAACCAAGCTGCTCGGTTTCACGCTCGGTAACGTTTTCTGTGCGGATGGTGAGTTTGCCACCATCCGGCATGGCATCGCGCGCGTTGACTGCCAGATTGATAACGACCTGCTCAAACTGGTGCAGATCTGCTTTGACCAGCCAAAGGTCGCGTCCATGCTTGAGATCGAGTTTCGTCTTTTCCCCAAGCAGGCGCCCAAGCAGAATCGTAAGTTCAGCCAGAACATCGTTCAACGAAAGCACCTGTGGGCGCAGTCGCTGCTGGCGGGAGAATGCCAGCAGTTGACGCACAAGCCCCGCAGCCCTGTTGGCGTTTTGCTTGATATTCATAATGTCTTGAAAGGCAGGGTCGGTTGGCCGGTGATTGGCGAGTAAAAGATCAGAAAAGCCAATAATCGCTGTCAGCACGTTATTGAAATCATGAGCGATTCCGCCTGCCAGCTGGCCAACGGCCTGCATCTTCTGGCTTTGAGCAAACTGAAGCTCGAGGGCGCGCTGATCGGTCGTATCGACGGCATGAACCAGTATTGCGGCATCATCCCCGTCAGCCGCCGGGGCGGCGCTGAAGTAAAACCGCCCACTGCGTTCGGACTGATCGCCGAATACCAAATCGACCGGGTCGACGTTTGCCTGGCCGGAGCGCACTTCGTCCAGGGCCTTAAGAAGCGCTCCCTTGCTATCATCCGGCACCAGATCCGCAAGTGCCGTCTCACCCGTCTCAAATTCCGCACCCGTATGTGACAACATGCGTGAAAATGCCGTGTTTATTTCACCAATTCGACCCTTGTCATCGATGGATGCTATGGCGATGGGCGCGGTATGGAACATGCGCGAAAAACGTGCCTTGACTGCTTGGGCATTCGCATCGGACGTTGCATCCTCCCCACGATCAAGAATGATCATATGAGTGAAATCGCTGTCGCCTTCGCTATGAGCAGTTGGGCGGTAGAGGATACGGGTGGCAAAACTCGTACCATCGCGACGCACCAGATCGGTTTCGAGCTCTTGCCTTTTGGACGGCGCTTCCTGCCCCCCCGACTTCGCAACGAGCGACGTTGTGTCACCAATGATTACATCGCCAAGCTTGAGCGATCCATCGGCAACGTCGGAAAGGTCACGTCCAACCCAACGCGCCAGTGTCGCGTTCATATATGTGATGGTGCCAGTCGATCCGGCTGACAGGAACCCGGCCGGGGCATCGTCTAGATAGTCGACCATCTGTTGCAGGCTCTCGAACGCGCTGTCTTCCTTGCGACGTTCGCCGGTGATGTCGTCAACCAACCACAGTGTGCGCGCCCCGGCATTGACCTTACCCGGGCGCATGGGAATCTGGCGGACGGAGACACGGAACCAGCGACCGGCAACGCCAGCGGCCACACCGTCTTCCGTGTACGCAAACTCTTCCTCCCATTCCTTCCCCTGCCGCGCGGCGCGCGCGAGGCGGAAGATTTGCTCAGCCACACGCGAATTTCCGGAAAAAGCACGCTCGACTGTTAGTGTCACCTCAGCCTCGGGTGTGCCCAATATGCGATTGTAGGCTTCATTGGCGTAAACAACCTTGCCTTGAGGCGTCGTCACCAGTGCACCTTGCGGAAGGGTATCGAGGAGAGTTCTTGTGAGGTCGCTGCCTTCCGTGCGCTCGGAAAACCGCAGGAGGCCGACGGAACCGGCGAACAGGGCAAACACGCCGATGACCGACAAGCCGCCGAGAACAGCAAGCACATAAGGCTCGGCCGCGTCACGATTGAGCATTGCAAGAGCAACCGCGGCAATGGCAAGTCCCACAGCGAGCAGAACAAGCAGCCCGATCCCGCCATCGCGGGTCTCAGCATCTTCGGAGCCGTCAGAAAAGGGCAACGGTGCGTTGATGTCGCTCATGGGTGCAAGCTATCCGATTCTGCCACGTGTCGCGCGGGGAAAATGGGCATT
>DEIT01000188.1:18355-24578 GCA_002352635.1 Hyphomicrobiaceae bacterium UBA2767
CGGTGCGGACATTCCAGGCTCATATTCCAGGGCCACAGCGTAGTGGGTCGGGTTGGTGATGACGACAGCGGCTCGCGGCACATTCTGCATCATGCGTTTGCGGCCGCGTTCTATACGCACCTGACGCAGTTTGGCGCGCACTTGCGGGTCGCCTTCAAGCTGCTTGTACTCGTCTCGCAGCTCCTTCACGGTCATACGCTGCTTCTCCCACCACTTGTGCTTCTGCCAGGCGTAGTCGAGCGCAGCGACGATCGACAGAATGGCAACAACGCCGATCATGACCTTGACCGCCATTGCGTGGGTCACGCCCATCAGAGCGGACGGGTCGAGAACTACAATGGCGTCGAGTTGGTCACGGTTGGGCCAGACGATAACCAGAATGACCGTCGAAACGATGACCAGCTTGGCCATGCTCTTGGCGAAGTTGACCAAGCTGGTCATGGAAAACAACCGCTTGAACCCGGCCAGAGGAGAAACCTTCGACAACTTGGGTTGAACCGGATCCCATGAAAAAAGAGGGCGATGCTGCACCAGATTGCCCGCAAGGCCAGCGACCATGAAAAGAATAAAGGGGATGGCCAGCGCCCCAAGCACCGCCATGTACAGGTTCCAGAGATTGGCACGCAGCCCTTCACCACCTACTGGCAATTCGTGTGCCTGGGCGAGAATGACCTTAAGCATGCCTGCGATTGAGGCAGCCATATCCTTGGAAAAAACCATCAGCACCAAAATGGCGCCAACCATGAGAAACCAGCTGTTGACCTCCTGGCTCTTTGCGACGTCACCCTTTTTGTGCGCCTCCTCGAGCTTCTTTTGAGTCGGCTCTTCTGTTTTCTCGTGTTCTTCTGGATTGTCGGCCATGGCCCTTCCTCAGCTCTCCAAATTCACACGAGATAAGGCCGAAGAGCCTCGCCGAAATAGTCGACGTACCACAGCATGAACGTGCCAAGCAGCACCATGAAAAGCAACATGCCGAGCATGATGTTGAGCGGCAGCGCCAGGAAGAACACTTGAACCTGTGGGATCAAGCGGGACAACACACCGATGCCCAGATAAAAGATCAAGCCGAACGCCAGAAACGGCCCCGTCAGTTGAATGGCGATCCGAAATCCCTTCGACAATGTCTCCACAGCAACTTCCGCGAAGTCACCGGTTGGCAGAATCCCACCCGGCTTGAACAACTGGTAGCTGTCATACATCGCCGACAGCAGCAGATGATGCATGTCGGTGGCAAAGATCAACGCTACGGATAGCACCGACAGGAATGTGCCAAACATGGTGGACTGCGTCCCGTTTGCGGGGTCCACATTCTGAGCAAAAGCCAATCCGGTCTGGAAAGCGATAATCGTTCCGACAAACTGGATCGCGCTAACGATAAGTCTGACAGACATCCCGATCGCAACACCAATAAGTACCTCGCGCACTATAGCCGCCATCATTTCGAAAAGGCTGCTTGGCAAGGTTGGAAAAACCTTATTTACAAGAGGATAGAGGATCATACTCAGGGCAAGTGCGAATACCAGACGAATACGCGTCGGCACACTCCTGTCACCAATGCCCGGCAACGCCATGGTCATGGCGCCGATGCGAGCAAAAATGAGTATGAAGGCAAATGCCGATTGCGGGAGGAAATCCAGCGATATTGTCATCGCGCCATATCGCTAGCCGCCGACAATGTGCTGGGCGATGCGGCCCATATAGCCGCCAAGTGCCGACCCCATGAACGGCAGGGAAACGATCAGGGTCAGGAAAATAGCAATGATCTTCGGTATAAAAACCAGCGTCATTTCCTGAATTTGCGTTAGGGCCTGAAACAAAGCGATGGCAACACCGACCACGAGGCCGACAATCATTAGCGGTCCGGATACTATCAAGAGCGTCCAGATCCCATCACGTCCAATATCAAGTATTTCTGCTCCATTCACCTGGCTCCACCCCCGTTTGTTGTTCCGACCGTCTGCATCCTGTCAGATCGGCATGTTGAGAATTTCCTGATATGCGGAAATGACCCGATCGCGAACAGTGACAAGCGATTCAACCGCCAGCTCTGTTTCCGCAACCGCTGTAACCAGATCGACAATCTCCGTCTTTCCGTTGGCCATATCCATGGCCTTGCTTTCTGTCTCCGCGCCGCTTTGCGAGACATTTGAAAGCACGACCTCGACGAGCTCGCCAAAGTTTGTAGCTTCCCCGCTTGAAGCTGCCTTCGCCCCGTTTCGCATATTGTCTGCGATGTTCGCGATAGACGTGTACGCCCCGGCCGCTGCAGATGGATTGACTGGCATTGTTCAGTTCTCCCCTTTGGAGCCTTGTTAGGCGCGCAGAATATCAAGCGTACGCGCCAACATCCGCCGCGTCGCACCGATCACATTCAGGTTTGCCTGATAGCTGCGCTGGGCCTCGCGCATATCCATACTCTCAACCAATGAATTCACATTGGGCACCAGCACATAACCCTTATCGTCTGCCGCTGGATGTCCCGGCTCGTAGCGTTGTCCAAAGTCACTCTTGTCCATCAGAATGCGTCCGGACTTTACGGTTTGCACTCCAAGCTCCCGGTCGATCTCCTGCGTGAATGTAGGAATGCGCCGCCGATACGGCTCAGCACCGGGCTTCTTTGCTGTGGAACTTGCATTGGCCAAGTTTTCCGCGATCACGCGCATACGTCCGCTCTGGGCTTTGAGCCCGGAAGCAGCGATCTTCATTGATGCCATCAAATCCATTGGTTCATCCCCGCAATTGCAGCGCCGTCAGATACGCACCATCTAGCGCCCTCGCCCGATTGCTGTTTTCAGCAGTCCGAGGGAACGCGCGTAGAGTGAAGACGCGACCTGGAAATCGAATTGGTTTGCCGACACTTTGATCATCTGTTCTTCGAGAACCACCGCATTTCCGGCCGGAGTCGTTTCCCAGCCCTTTGCGTTGTTGTCCTGAAAGCCGCCGCTGGAAAGGCCGACAATTTTGCCCTCGAAATGTGCACTGTGCGTACGTGCTGCGTTGACCGCGGCAAGTCGCGGAGCGCGAACAGCGTCGCGTGTGGTCATTGGCTGGAGGTCCGACGGGCGAAAATCCGGAGTGTCCGCATTGGCAACATTATGCGCCAGAACACCCTGGCGCGCCTGGTGCCAGTTCATCTTGGTTTTCAGAATGCCCAGAAGGGATAAATCCGAAAAAGCCACATTTTCCTCATTCGGCGAATTTATTAACGAAACCGGCGGTCCCGTGCCTCAACTGGGAAAAGTTTGCCGCCCACAGGGTTAAAAAGCGGTTAAAGAACCGCTATAGATATGCGCGGAAGTATGCATGGTCTGGAGATTCTCCCGGACCAAGCGGGGAAATTAACCATTTGTTAGGGCTACATACGGCAATTTTTGCCTACCGACGTTAACCAAACGCCGCGTAAGGCAAGGCCGATGCGGTGGACTGTGTGAGTGCTCATGCCAACTGATCTGAATACGCTTGTCGTCTACGCAATCGCTTTTGTGTTTGTGATTGCATTGATCCTTGTCGGCGCCCGTCTTTTGCGCGGCGCCACATCAGGAGGGAATTCGAAAGGATCGAGTTTCCTTCGCGGCAGAGAACGCCGTCTCGGTGTTGTCGAGGCAGCTTCAGTCGACGGGCGCAGAAAATTGATCCTGCTCAGGCGGGACAATGTTGAGCATCTCATTATGACCGGAGGCCCCGTAGACGTCGTGGTCGAAACCGGTATTGAAGGTCCATCTTCCGCACAACCATCAAAAGATCAGCCCCGGGAACCTGCTTTCGAAAAGCCGGCGGATGATAATGGCCAAGTCATAATCGCGCGCGAGAAAGAACCCGCCGCGCATGAACAGGACTCTTAGGCCAAATAGTCAGCCACTCCGGACTGTCGCGCGTTTTTTTCTGGCAGGCGCCATCACCCTACTGGTAATGACCGCGCCCGCCTTGGCGCAGGACGTCACCATCGGTTTTGGAGAAGGAGCTGGCGTCACCGAACGCGCCATTCAGGTCATTGCACTGATAACAATTCTGAGCCTGGCGCCATCAATCCTGGTGATGGTCACGTCTTTCACCCGGATCGTAGTCGTATTGTCGCTGCTGCGCACGGCAATCGGCGTCCAGCAATCACCGCCCAACACGGTTGTGATCTCGCTTGCCCTGTTCCTGACCGCATTCGTGATGGGACCGATTTTTCAGCAAGCCTATGATGCCGGCATCAAACCATTGATGAACGATCAGATAGAACTCCCGCAGGCCTTTGAACAAGCATCAAAACCGTTTCAGAAGTTCATGCTGTCCCACGTCCGGGAGAAGGATTTGGGCCTGTTCGTCAGCCTGGCCGGCGACGAACAACCCGAAGAACCAGGTGATATTTCGCTGCGCGTCCTGGTCCCCGCATTCATGATTTCGGAACTCAAACGCGCTTTCGAAATCGGTTTTTTGTTGTTCGTGCCATTCATTGTCATCGACATGGTCGTGGCGTCGGTGCTGATGTCCATGGGCATGATGATGCTTCCGCCGATCATTATTTCACTCCCTTTCAAACTGATCTTCTTCGTGCTGGTTGATGGCTGGCACCTTGTCGCCGGCAGCCTGGTGCAGAGTTACGCGAACTGATCCAGGCGCTATTGTCGAGGAAATGCCCGACTCTATCTGAGCGGGCCAAAATCACGTTCGATCACCAAAATATGCATGGCGTTCTGGCGCTTGCCCGGCCAAATTGATTCCCACAATTAGTGTATTGTGCCTATCGGCAGCAGGGTTTGGGTGTGAAGCTCTCAATCAGAATTCTATCGGCAGCATTTCTTCTGGCAGTTATCGGGAACACATCGTTGCGTGCCGATGGCATGGTCAATGTCGTGGTCAATTCGCCGATTTTTGCGAACGGCACCGTGCGCGACATCCGCAGCGGCATCAACATCTACCTCCAGCGGCGCGATGCCATGGGCCTTGATTTTCTGGATCCGAAAGTCCCCGGCTACGGGATTCCGCCTGGTGGGCGCCTGGAGGTTGAGCTGGTGAATGGATTTCAGCGCGACCCCTCAATCCCGCTGGGACAGCCCACCATCCTGCTGGTCGCCGGCACACCACAGCAGGGCCTGCCCGGCAGGGCCGTCGGGTACACAGTCAGCGAAGGCAAGACGCCCAGCACATTCGTGATCACGCCTACGATACAGAGCGGACTGGAAGTCGCGAAAATCGTGTCGAATGCTCCAGGAGCAAGTCACGACCCCATCCGCCAATATGGCATCAAGATTATCCACATCGGCATGACGATGGCTTTCGTCAATCGCGGAGAAAAAGGCCGGGTCGAGGTTCGTATCTTCGATGGGGACGGAAAAGTAGTGAAGCGCGGGATGGGAGAAATAGCTTTTCTCCCCGCGCCCCAGCCTCAGATATTTCCAACCAATATTCCCCATGGCAAACGCAATCACAATTGGCAAAGGCTGAAACCGGGCCAGATACTTGGCCGCACAGAAGGAACACTCCCCCTCGCCTTTTTGTTGTTCGCCAGGAATGACGCCTTTGGCAATCAGGGGCTACACGGCGTTGGCGTTTTATCGAGCCGCGAGCTCAGCGTGTTGAACTACAAAATACCGAAAACCCTCAAGCGCTTTACCGGTGGACTGATCTTTCAGGATGCCAACGGCGATGGCCTGATTGAGCCGGGCCAGGATCGGATCGTTGGCGGCATCATCGACCAGGCACCCGCGGGAGCAAAGGGACATGAGGTCCGGACACCGTTGCTGAAAAACGGCCACCATCTGTCTCAATCGACAAAGACGTACAACGAGCGCGCGGGCGCGAAATTGGGTGGTGCAATTCTGCTGTTGGAATTTGTCGCTGGTGACAAGAAGGGCATATACAGGCCCACCTTTGCCCTTCTCAGCAATCCTGATGACCTTGCGAGCCCCGATGGCTCCAGTTACGCCTACACTATCGTCGTGGAATAAGCGGCAATCGGGGTCAACATCCTGGATTCAGCGCAGAAGGACTTGTGAGAATGGCTGCAGCCATTCACGCTCGACCGCGTTTTTCTGCGGTGGCATTAGCGGTCGCTTTCCTTTCCGCTGCCTCTTTGATCAGGCGCAGAGCCCGCAATTTTGCAGTCCGTTCGGCCTTTTTTTCGCGAACGTCTTCTCGCTCCTGCTGAACCTGCTCCTGTCTCACCCGCACCGCTTCCAGCTTCAGTTCAGATCTGGAATTGGTCGCATTGGACATTTCAGTTTTCCTCTTCTCAAGT
>DEIT01000188.1:24758-25116 GCA_002352635.1 Hyphomicrobiaceae bacterium UBA2767
TAGCTGCTGCTGTCATAGAGTTTGCGCAGCTCAATATGATTGAATCTCTTCTCATTCACTTCAAGGACGCAAGAGCGCCGGCTCGTCTCGTTTAACTCCTCAACCGCATATTGGATCGCTTCCGCCGCGGTGTCGAACCTTCGATATTTGATTGACGTCGCCCTTCCGGTCCACTTGCCACCACCAAACAACTCGCCTGGCGCTGAAAAGTCAAAGCTGGACGCTTTTACGTCTGCAGGCTGTTTCGTTGCCTTGCTCATCATGCTGCACGCGGTCTAGAGGAATGATATCGGCGGCGATTGCGCGTCTTCCTGCTACCAGACCTTTTTGGCGGACGGTTCCGTCCTGAGGGGATCTG
>DEIT01000188.1:25177-31811 GCA_002352635.1 Hyphomicrobiaceae bacterium UBA2767
TCGCTCGCGTCGCAGAACGAGATCGCAATACCCGCGGCGCCCGCACGCGCCGTGCGTCCAATCCGGTGCACATAACTTTCGGGTTCATTGGGCAGCTCGTAATTGATGACGTGAGTTACATCGTTGACGTCAATTCCACGCGAAGCGATGTCGGTTGCGACAAGCACCCGCGAACGTCCTTCCTTGAAATTATCAAGCGAACGCTGCCTGGCATTCTGGGACTTGTTGCCGTGAAGGGCCTCAGCGCTAACGCCATCGCGCACCAGGTTTTTCACCACCCTATCCGCGCCACGCTTGGTGCGCGTGAACACAATAACCCGCTCAAAATCTGGCGCAGAGAGCAATTCGGTCAGACGAGTACGCTTTGCAGCGGATGCAAGGTGATGAACCCGCTGTTCAATTCGATCGACCGCAATACTTTTCGACGCAATTTCCACCCGCTCGGGTTCAAACAAAATCTCACGTGCGAGCCGAGCTATCTCCTTTGGCATCGTCGCGGAGAACAGCAAGGTCTGACGCTCGTCTGGCAGCTCCGCAACGATGCGACGCACATCGTGGATGAACCCCATATCAAGCATGCGATCAGCCTCGTCGAGAATTAGATATTCGGCCTGGCTGAGGTCCGCGTGTCCCTGCTTGACGAGGTCAAGTAGCCGCCCGGGCGTCGCAACCAGGATATCGACACCACGTCGTAACGCATCGATCTGTGGCCTGTGGCCAACGCCACCCAGCACCGCAAACTGCTTGAAGCGCATGTGTCGCCCATATGTCTTAATGCTGTCTGTAATCTGAATCACGAGCTCGCGCGTCGGAGCAAGGATCAGAGCCCGCGGCCGGCGCGATGCCGCCTTTTTGTCATCCTCTTCAAGGTTGTGAAGCAACGGCAGCGTGAAAGCCGCAGTTTTGCCGGTACCCGTCTGGGCAACTCCGAGCAGATCAAAACCATCCATCAACAATGGAATGGCTTGAGCTTGAATTGGTGTAGGCGTCTTATAGTTGGCGTCCTCAAGGGCGCGCAGAAGCGACCTCGATAGACCGAGGTCGGTAAATAATTCAACTGTCACTTTTGATATTCCTTTTGTGCCAAGCGGAAACGCACCTAAGTTGCGCGCGACCGGCCTTGGCCGTGTCGCCATCGTCCACGCGCACCTGGAACTGACGGATTTTTTTGAATTTTGTCTCGAGACAATAACGCCCGGCTAACCGGGTCGAATCGCGCGATCGCGAGAAGTTTCAAGCATTACATGGGCTTTCAGCCCAAAAAAGTCAACCTGTGCGGCTTATCCCGCTCGCCCGCCCCTTTTCGCAGAGCTTGTCTTTGAAGCATCAGATTCGCCGTCATAGCGCGATCGAAACTCCTTCATGAACGCGTCGAGGGTATCGGTCGCGGCAATTTCCTTGGCCAGATTTCGGAACGCAACATCTTTCTGCTTTACCGGTTTGGTCACGACTAAAAAAGACTCAGCATCCTTCGTCTTGACCAATTTCGGATAAAATTTCTTGCGCATTCGGTCGAGCGCGAATTGATCATCCGCCAAAGAATAGGCGATTGCCGCTCGCAACACGTTGAAACGTTCCTGTTCACTCAATGGCTCCGGATCACGCCAGCGCCCGCCCAGTATTCTTTCGATCTGGCTGCCCGCGTTTTTCCATTCCTGACCGGACCAATAGGCATCGGCCTTTAACCGCTCCACTCCGGCTCCATCCAGCGTGTTGAGTATTTCAACAGCCGCGGCGGCGCGGCCGAGTTCTCCCAGCGCTCGTGCTTCGAGCAGACTTCGGTTGCGCTGCAAGTCCTCAGGCAACCCCGCCTGGCGCGTTTGTCGAACAACGCGCAGCGCCAAATCGGGCTTATGATTCATCAGGTGCACCATTGCCAGACGTGTTGCCACCTGCGCGCGTGCAGCACCTTTCAGGCGCTTGTGGACCTGATGATCAAGCAATTCACCCGCCTGGTCGAGAAGGTCGACGGTGACCAGCCTGTCGGCCAGCCTGCGGATCATTTCATCGCCTAGCCGTCCGACCGGCGTCAATTCACGATACCCGTAGTAGAGGCTCAGCGACCTGATCGCATCCATCTCGTCGCTTTCACCATGCAGGAACAGGTTTTTGAACACCTGCTTCATGTCATCCTGGATGTGGAGGGCCAGCTTCTTTTTCGGAAACGCTTCGACGCTGTTGCGCATCACTGCAAAACCGTCGCGATATCGTTTTTCTTTGACATAGAGATCCGCGAGCACCCTCAAGGTCCGCAGCTCAATATCATCACCACGCCAGAACAATTGAAGGCTTTCCAGAGTCTTCAACGCCTGTTCCGTGTTGATCTGGCCGGATCTCAGATCAAGCACAGTTGAAAACAGGCGCGCTTCGGCAACGACCGGATCTGCGCCACTTTGAAGTGCCGCATTGTAGGCCTCCCGCGCCTCTTCTTTGCGGCCAACATTTTCAAGATACCGGCCGGAAAGAAGATCGAACCTTGCCTTAATGGTTCGGGGGAGCTTAACGCGCGGAATTGCATTGAGTTCTTCCGCTGCACGGCTCAGTTTGTCCAGTTCCAGGGCCGCGCGTACGGCCGCGAGACGGAAGCGAGCCCTGATGTCCGCAGGATATGATGGAAGGGCGTCACCCCCCTCCTTGAGCTGCAGCAGTGCTTCTGCCCAACTCTGTTCTCTTGAGGCAATAAATCCACGCCACAAGGATGCATCTATATCGTTTGCCAGCGCATGAATTTCGAAATCTCTTTTCGCTTCCTCCAGGCGGGCCATTAGAGCCAGTGTCGCGCCCCGCATGGCCCTGTAAACGGGATCGTTCTCAACATCCTTGTCCACGTTCGCCATGCGGTGGAGAAGCCCCAGAGACTCCGGATAGAAGCCGTTGGCCGTATGAAGGGTTGCGAGATCAAACCGCCTGGCATTCATCTGCTCCTGGGGCGCCTGTGCAATTTCGCGTTGCATCTCATGAATCCGGTCTGAGAGGTCACCAGGCGTATCAATCCGCCATCGCTGGAAATTGATGAATCCGGCGCGGGAGGTTTTTCGCAGCGGTTTCTTGCCGGCCACGTATTGGCTCACATTTCCAGCTGAAAGCGTGAGCCCCTCCCGGCGCGTGATCAGAACTTCATCGAGATACAGGCGGACAGCGATGTCGTCCGTCCTCGGGCGAATGGCGATCCCGTGCGCTGTTGACAGCGCGGTGAAGTCAACGAGTTCCTGAGGTTTCTCAATACTGCGTTGCGGCGGCAGGGCCGTTACCACCGCAATACGATCGCCAATCTCAGGATCCGTCAGCCAGTGCACCTTGCCAAAATCCTTCATGGCGACCTTGATTAAGGAGCGCTTGTCGTCGCGCAGCGCACGGTTCAGGTGCAATGGGCTGGTGCTGCCTGTCGCCATATCGCCAACGGAGAGATGCCATCCATTGTTGGCATGGGTCACATGGGCGAGCTGCGATTGTTTGAATTTCATCCGTACGTATTGGGCATCTTCAAACTGGAGTTGAGTCACATCCTCCAGTTCCCCGCCAATGCGCGCTTTCAAACTTGAAAGGTCGAGTTGCGACTTTGAGTCGAAAACCGCCCATATGCTGCGTCCACGCCGGAACACGGCTGCCGCAACCGGCTTGTCGAATTGAAATGAAAACCTTAGCCCCTGGTCACTGCTCTCAAGAGGTGAGCTGCCAGCGGCCGCCTGCGCGGCAACGGGTTGCTTCACGTCGGAGGGTGGTGAATCCCCGTCGGATGTTTTGACTTCAGAGGCACCCCTGCTGCCGGAAGAAGCCTTAGGCAGTCCGTCGGGTTTTCCCCGCATGTCGGGCTTGGGTGCAGAATTTTTTGAAGTATCAGCACTCGCTACGCCAGCGCCGGGTCCAGCAATGTTCGGCGCATCGTTTATCTCAGGAGCAAAAGACTGTCCCGATAGCAAAGCTGGGTCGATATCCTTGGTCACGACCGATGCATTGCTGACGCGATCCTTGTTTGCTTTGTTGGAGTCAGTACGCTTGCCCGCCAGCAGCGCCATCTCCCTTTTGCCTGCAGGCACATCGCGTTTCCGGGCGCTTCCGGTTCCCCCACTGCCGTCGACCTTTTTTGCGACGGCCGCGGCGGCTGATTCCGCAAGGGCATCGGGTCCTGTCAGGTCTACGACATAGGTCAGACCCTCCCTGAAGCCGCGCACATCGACATCCTCGTCGACGAGCAGATTTATTTCCATGCCCTCTCGCGTCACTCGTGTACCGACATCACGGAGGAATTTTGGCCTGTCCGACCGCAGCTGCGAAAGGTCAACCTTTGTACTCTCGCCAAATTTCAAGTCGACCTTGCTACCCGACCGGGTGAGATTGGCGGTTACAAACTTGTTCCACTCGAAGACCATTCGGCTGAAGGTCGGATGGCGGGCGACATGTACCTTCAACATGTAAGGCACTTTGGCCGCTTTGCGCTGAGCCTCTACCTCCGCAGCATTGCGCTCGGCTTCTATTGCCTTTTGCGTCAGTGCCTTGATCGTGGCGACAGGCAACGGTGGTGGCAGCCCCTTCCATTCCGGCGGCAGGAGATCAATGAAAAGCTCGGTCCCCGCTTCCATAATATTGACTTCGAAGGGACGCTTCAGCGCAAATCGCAGTGCCCGCCCGTCGGGGTCGCGCCGAACCAAGCCGACATACCCCGGGATTGCCTCAAGGATTGGGGCAGCGTCCACGCTGACCGGGTCGTCAAACGACAGAACGAAGATCCCGGATGTGAGTTCGTCCTGAAACTTGGGCAAGTCTGAAAAATCAATGATGATGCGTCCGAAACCCTCTTCCCTGCTTGCCGTAACCTTTCCGCTGATGGCGGCAAAAACTGGGCTGATTGCAGCAAAAAGAAAGACCGCGACAAGTGTGAGCATGACCAGAAGCCACGCCAGGTATTCCAGCATCCACAGCACACTGATGCCGCGCGATCTGGAACCATGCGTGGATGCAGGGTCATGACTCAGTTTTGTTGCCGTCTCTTGCTGCACGGGATGGTTTCCCAAAAAATGTGTGCACCTGTTTGAAAATGCGTAAAAAAATTGCCACCTGATCGAACGCCTCAGGTTAGTAAAAAAACTATTAATGTCCCCTTAAGACGGATGGATTTCCGCAAGCGCAATGACACGCCATTCAGGGCGGCAAAGTGGGGGAGCAGAGCGAAGCAGACCGTGTCTGGATTGGAGACTAGCGGCTAGAAATTTTCGGTAGGGATTCCATACCGCTGGATTTGGCCTTGCCGGTGTTGGCAATCTCAAGCGTCAGGCGCTCCGCGGCGGAAGGCGTCATCGCTGCGAGTATCGCCGACATTACCCGCGGTTTCATTTGTGCGACGAGACCCGTCAACATGTTGAGCTCCAGCCTGTCGAAAATGCGTGCCGCATCTTTGGGTTTCATGTTGGAGTACATCTGAACCAAACGCTGATACTGCGCCGAGCGGCTATCGTCGCGTTTTTTCAATTCGCCTTCGATCCGAGATTCTATTGCCTTCAGTTCGGCGATTTTTGCTTCGACACGCTTCTCGGCGGCCTTAAGGAGGTTTTCACGCAATTCGAGCTCGCGGCCGCGCTTGTCCAACGTCTTGCGCCTGTTTGACAGACCTTCAAGAATTGCGCGCTCTGCCTTGTTTGTGCTCTTAGACGGATCGAGTGCTGTGCCAGCTTCTTCCTTTGACTTCAAAGCTCTATCAGCATTTTCCTGCTTAGTTTCTTTAGTGTCAGGGTTTGCCGCCGCCGGCCCGGCTGCGGTCTTGTTGTTGGTGGATGCATCAGTATCCGACCCGTCAGAAGCAGAGCCAATCTCCGGTTTTGATTCGTCCGATGGTTTTTCTTCTTTGGAGGCGGCCTCATTCTGGGCACTCGCTGGTGCTGCACCTGAGAAGACATAGCCGCCGGTGAAAAACAAACCCATGGATTTCAGAAGCAACAGACACAGGCCGGCGAAAACCAGCAGCGGCAATATCCGCACCTTGTCCATTATGCCGCCTTCCCAGCTTGACGGTCTCCAGTGGGATGGCGTTCTCCTTCACTCCGGCGCTGCGCATTGAGCAACCCGAGCCCAAGCGCGCTATGGCGTATCCGCGGTGCGTTTGAATCTTGTTTGGCGGAAGAAGTCGGTTCAGCTCTTTGGACGTGCTGTCCGTGCGAAAGGGCGGACAGCTTTACGAGCAAAGCCTCGCCCTTTCCCATGTTGGTCGACAATTGCTCGTCGAGTTCTCGCACCCGGTCGATTTGCTGACCGAGCGAACGGTCCGCGTTTTGCGCACCTTGCCGCAATCCCGCGATCGCCTGTTCAGCCTGACCAGTCGCCGCGTGCAATTCGCGAACGATAACTTTTAGCTCGGATTGGTCAGATCGCAGTTGCACAAGTTTTCTGTTCACCAGAACGCAATAGGCAATTGTCACCACCAATAACGTCGCCACCAGCAATTCGATAAAGACGCCGAGAATTGAACCGCCCATTGTTATACAGCCTCCGCCAAGGGTTGGTTCTCGATCGTATCTCCAGGCATCTGAGGTTTGGATTTCGAAACCCCACCGGCAACCCGCACCGCGATGTGCGAACCAGTGCGCCCCATACTTCCGTTCAACAGTGGAATGCCGCCGCAACGCAATTGCACCGGGTCATC
>DEIT01000113.1:0-13769 GCA_002352635.1 Hyphomicrobiaceae bacterium UBA2767
CCTGCAAGAGGCCCTGTTCAATAAGTCCCTTCGCGCGCGTGCGCGAAAGCTTGCGGCGCTCACACGTCCCGTTGTGGCGCACCACCTTGCGCAGAGCGCGCCTTTCCGCATAGCCGAGTCGAATCGCCGTCGTGGGCTCAGTTTCAGCCCGCGCCGGTTAACACCTGATTAACCATGTTTTGAGGATGTGATTTAATCGTCATTCCGGCGAAAGCCGGAATCCAGATCAGACGTGCCAAACCTGCCGCTGCAAATACTGGATCCCGAATCGCACGGCGGATCGAGATCATTGGCATACTCGACACTCAGGCCGCCGATCGTCCGGGATGACGGGTTGCTAATTGCGATCGTCTTCGTCTTCAGTTCCTGCAGGGAGAATTTTTGCAAGGTCGTCCTCAATATCTAACCCATACTTCGCCGCCAAAATAGCAAGATGGACACCAAATACACCGCGCATTTCTCCAAGTGCACTATTGAAATGCCAACTCGCAAAATGATTCAGATGCGCGCCATAAGTCACAATCCGATCATCACTCTGCACATCATCCAAAAACTTACGGCAGGCCGCACGCATCGCTCGAACTGAAGCATTTAGTTCAGAGTCATTTGAAAGATCCTCCAATATCGACGATAGAAGATGTCTTATCTCTATGACGGACTGAACGCAGTGCTGAGGTAGTTCCAACTTATCAGGGTTATACAGAACCCGCCGGTCTTCCAGATTTGTAACAACCTTCTTGGCGACCGCTATCTCCGACTCGGGAGGTGTCCAAGACACACCGAAGACTGGTGTGCTAATTCCCGTAATCCGTTTCAATACTTCAGGAAATTTCAAGCTCAGATCTCCTTCGCCATTTCCCGCAGCTTGAACTTCTGGATCTTGCCGGTCGAGGTCTTGGGCAGCTCTGTGAAGACCACGTGTCGCGGGCATTTGTAGTGCGCCAGGTTTTCGCGGCACCAGCCGATAAGATCATCAGGGCTGACTTCGGCTCCGTCCGCCGTCTCCACGAACGCGCACGGCGTTTCACCCCATTTATCGTCGGGCCTGGCGACGACAGCCGCCGCTGACACTGCGGGGTGTTTGTAGAGCGTATCTTCAACCTCGATTGAGGAAATGTTTTCGCCGCCGGAGATAATGATGTCCTTGGAACGGTCCTTGAGCTGGATATAGCCATCCGGGTGCAACACGCCGAGATCGCCGGAATGGAACCAGCCCCCGGCGAAGGCATCTTGCGTGGCCTGTTTGTTTTTCAAATACCCCTTCATGACGATATTGCCTCGGAACATGACCTCGCCCAGCGTCTCACCGTTTGGCGTTACCCGCTCCATGGTGTTCGGGTCCATGACGGTGAGGTCTTCAAGCGCTGGATAACGCACGCCCTGGCGGATGCGCATGCCCATTTGTTCGGGCCTGTCCAGCGTGTCCCACTCTTCCTTCCACTCGTTGAGCGTGGCCGGTCCATAGGTCTCTGTCAGCCCATAGAGATGCGTGAGGTTGAAGCCTGCGTCACTCATTTGTGCCAGTACGGCAGCGGGCGGCGGTGCGGCCGCATGGGCGAAGGAGACACGGTGATCAAAATCGCGTTTATCATCTTTGCTCCCCTGCAGCAGTGCCGACATGACGATCGGCGCACCGCACATATGCGTCACCTTGTGATCGGCGATTGCGTCATACATGGCCTTGGCGCGCACCCAACGCAGACACACATGCACGCCTGCCGTCATGGAGAGCGTCCACGGGAAACACCAGCCGTTGCAGTGAAACATGGGTAGCGTCCACAGATAGACGGGGAAGCGGCCCATGCCTGTCGAGATCGTGTTTGCGTAACACATGAGCGCGGCACCCCGATGGTGGTAAACGACACCCTTCGGATTGCCGGTCGTGCCGCTGGTGTAGTTCAGCGAGATTGAGTCCCATTCATTCTTCGGCGGTGCCCATTGGAACTCCGGATCACCGTCCTTGATGAAGTCCTCATACTCCTGTTCGCCCAGCAACTCACCATCCTGTGGGAACTCCGGATCGTCATAGTCGATTACGAGCGGTTGAACCGTGGCCAGCGCAAGTGCCTCCCTGACCGTTTCGGCAAACTCCCGGTCTGTAATGAGGACTTTGGTTTCTGCGTGATCGAGCTGGAATGCAATGACCGCTGCATCAAGGCGCGTGTTCATGCAATGCAGAACCGCTCCCGTCATCGGAACACCGTAATGCGCTTCAAGCATCGGTGGAGTGTTGGACAGCATAACGGAAACCGCGTCGCCCTTGCCTATACCCTTCCTTTCAAGAACGGAGGCGAGCTTGCGTGAGCGGGCGTAAAAGTTGCCATAGGTAACACGGGCATTGCCGTGGATGATTGCGAGCCGGTCCGGGAAGGTCCGCGCCGAACGGTCGAGAAACGAAAGCGGCGTTAACGGCTGGTGGTTGGCCGGGTTTGGATCGAGATCAGTTTCAAACGGATTCTTGGCCATGACGCCTCCCTTTAACCAAAAGCTAGCCGTGCTGGCAGAGCGTTGCAATCATTGGAACTAAGTACTGAACAGCGCGACTACCCCATCCCACATGAGTTTGAGCGAGATGATAAAAATCGCAAAGTAGGCAAAGCGGTAGAAAGTCTCCATACGCAGCATCTTCACCAGCCACGCGCCGGCAAAAATAGACAACGGCGCAAGGGGTGATAGCACCAGCGAAGTTGTGAGATTGGTGGTGTCGAGCTGGCCGAGAACGGCATAGGGGAGCACCTTGAGCAAGTTGACGGCGGTGAAAAAGATGACGCTGGTGCCGACAAACAGCCTTGGCTTCAGCCGCTGGGGCAGGAGGTACATCTGCAGCGGAGGTCCGCCTGCATGGGATACAAAGGATGTAAATCCGGCGGTTGCACCCCAAAACCCACCCTTGGCGGCGTTCGGTTGCGTCGTTTTCGAGCCGCGCCACCCAATCCAATAATCAAGGGTGAAAAGAAGTGCGATGAACCCGACGATCAGCCGCACATGGCCTTCGGACACGTAGGCGGCTGTCAGGTAGCCAATGCCAATGCCAACAAGCGCTGCGGGAATGAGGATTTTCAGATTGGGAAGATCATAAACGCCGCGATAGCTCCACAACGCAAACACGTCCATGGCAATCAGGATCGGTAGCAAGATGCCGGCAGCCTGGATTGGCGAGATCACCAGGGCCATCAGCGGTACACCAAGCATACCGAGCGCGCTGACGAATCCGCCCTTGGCTAGCCCCACCAGAATGATCGCGGGAATTGCAACGGCGTAAAAGTTTGGGTCGGTGATCATTGGCGCGATCAATCAGGGCAGGAGCGGGATTTCCGCGCTTCTACCGCCCATTAGGCTTTCGGGCTAGTGCGAAAGTCGCCTGCGGCACTTGTTGCAGACCCCCTCGCGCGCCAGAATGGAATTGAATAAAAAGAAGCTGTGGGGTGGTCGACCATGAATTCGGTAGATCCGTCCGACGGTAACAGGGGAGGGCGCAATGGCGAGCCGGTACAGAGAAGTTTATGAGAGCTGGCTGAAGGATCCGGAGGGGTTCTGGGGCGAGGCGGCGAAATCCATCGACTGGGTGAAACCGGCCGACAAGGTTTTTGACGCGGATGCGGGAATTTACGGGCGCTGGTTCGTCGGGGCGGAATGCAACACGTGTTACAACTGCATCGACCGGCATGTGGAACGCGGACGTGGTGATCAGCTTGCGCTGATTTACGACAGTCCGATTACCGGTGCGCAACAGAAATTTACCTATTCTCAAGTCCTCGACGAAGTATCGGCACTTGGAGCCGTCCTTCAGGATCTAGGCGTGGAAAAGGACGATCGAGTGATCGTCTACATGCCGATGATCCCGCAGGCTGCGTTCGCCATGCTTGCATGCGCGCGCATCGGTGCGATCCACTCGGTGGTGTTTGGTGGGTTTGCGCCCAATGAACTTGCGATCCGCATCGACGACGCCGAGCCTAAGGTCATCCTGACTGCTTCATGCGGAATCGAGCCTGGTCGGGTAATCGAATACAAGCCGCTCCTCGATGAGGCTATTGAGCACTCGTCATCGAAGCCATCGGCCTGCGTGATCTTCCAGCGCGAACAGGCGACCGCCTCAATGATCGAGGGGCGTGATCACGACTGGGCAGAAACCGTGGCGCAAGCCAAAGCGGACGGCAGGCGAGCTGAATGCGTTACTGTCGCTGCCACCGATCCTCTTTATATCCTCCACACCTCGGGAACCACTGGCCAGCCCAAGGGCGTGGTGCGCGACAATGGTGGGCACATGGTGGCGCTCTACTGGTCAATGAAGAACATCTACGACGTCGACCCGGGCGAGGTGTATTGGGCCGCGTCTGATGTCGGTTGGGTCGTAGGACATTCCTATATCGTCTATGCGCCGTTGCTGCATGGCAACACCAGCATCATGTTCGAAGGCAAGCCGGTCGGCACGCCGGATGCGGGCGTGTTCTGGCGCGTGATTTCGGAGCACAAGGTGGCGGCGATGTTTACCGCGCCCACGGCCTTCCGTGCCATCAAGCGGGTAGACCCGGATGCCGAGTTTATTGGCAAGTATGACCTTTCCAATTTCCGCATTCTGTTTCTCGCCGGTGAACGGGCGGATCCCGATACCATCCAGTGGGCTGAAGACAATCTGAAAGTCCCGGTCATTGATCATTGGTGGCAGACGGAAACCGGATGGACCATTGCCGGCAACCCGATGGGTCTCGGTGCACTTCCCGTAAAGCACGGGTCGTCCACGGTTCCCATGCCCGGATATGAAATCCACATTCTCGATGAGGCCAACAATCAGGTCGAAGCCGGCAAGATCGGTGCGATCTCCATCAAGCTACCGTTGCCGCCGTCATGCCTGCCCACGCTGTGGGACGCGGATGAACGGTTCAAAGAGAGCTACCTTGATGAGTATCCCGGATACTACAAGACGGCCGACGCGGGATACCTCGACGAAGATGGCTACGTCTACATCATGGCGCGAACCGACGACATCATAAATGTCGCCGGTCACCGGCTTTCCACGGGTGGAATGGAGGAAGTCGTCGCCGCGCATCCAGATGTGGCCGAATGTGCGGTTATCGGCATTGCCGATCAGCTGAAGGGACAGATACCGGCAGGTTTCCTGGTGTTGAATGCGGGCGTGAACCGCGACCCGGAGGACATAGAAAAAGAAGTGATCACGCTGGTACGCGAGAAGATCGGCCCGGTTGCTGCATTCAAGCTTGTCCTCGCGGTACAACGTCTTCCCAAGACGCGTTCAGGCAAGATCCTGCGCGGCACCATGCGCTGTATCGCGGATGGAGAGGACTACAAGATGCCAGCGACCATCGACGATCCGGTGATCCTCACCGAGATCACGGATGCGCTGAAGGGAAGGGGTATTCCAGCGTAAGGAATGGGGAGAGAGGTGGTTGAGCGGAAAGTGCCCGAGCTGGATTTGAGACCATTGTCCAATGCGTTGGGCGCGGAGGTCTGCGGGCTGGACATCACCGGGGAGTTCACCGCCGCGCAGACTGCAGCCATTCGCGGTGCATGGAATGAGCACCATATCCTGCTATTTCGGGATGTGGACTGGAGCCCAGCGGAACACATCTCGTTCTCCCGGCTTTTTGGTGAACTGGACATCCATGAGGCGACGCCGTTTGATCGCCTTGAAGGGTATCCCGAACTTCTCGAGGTCACAAACAAGCCGAAGAACGGGAAACCGTCTGAAACGCGCAACACTGGACGCAACTGGCATTCGGACTATGCCTACACGAACCGTCCCTCCGCCTCCTCCATGCTCTATTGTGTAGAAAAGCCTCCCGTCGGCGGCGACACAATGTTCTGCAATATGGTTCGTGCCTACGACGAGCTCTCGCCGACGATGAAGGAAATCGTTGAGGGGTTGCATGCCGTGTTCGATTTTAGCCTTGTCGGCAGGCAGAATTCGGAAAAGACGGCGGAACTGCGCCTGCTCAATCCGCCGATTGCCCACCCGGCCGTGCGTGTTCACCCGGAAAGCGGCCTTAAGGCGCTCTATGTCAGCGAGCGCGCTTCTCACTTTCACGGAATGAGTAAGGCGGAGAGTCGGCCGATTATCGACTATCTGTGCCGGCACGCGACCCGGCATGAGAATGTATACCGGCATAGCTGGCATACTGGTGATCTCGTCCTGTGGGACAATCGCACAACCATGCATGTCGCGCTTGCCGACTTCGATCAAACGAAGCCGCGCCGGATGTTGCGAACCACGCTGCTGGGAGAACCATCCGGATTCCTGGTGCCGAAGGCGGATGAGGCGGCTTGAGTAGTTAGTGAAGGCGTCAAATGGGCAGCGGTGCATGCCCGCTGCCCAAATGTGTCGTTCTTTCCTTGCCGGGCTGTTACTTCGGCAAAACGACCGTGTCGATCACGTGGATTACGCCGTTGGAGGCGGAGATGTCGGCCTTGGTCACTTTCGCGTTGTCGACCATCACGCCTTTGGTGGCATTGACCGACAGGTTGGAGCCCTGAACCGTTTTCACGTCGGCCTTCTTGCCTGCGATATCGCCCGACATCACTTTGCCAGGGATCACATGATACGTCAGGATTGCAACGAGCTTCTCCTTGTTCTCCGGCTTGAGAAGATCTTCCACCGTGCCTTTCGGAAGCTTGGCAAATGCGTCATCAGTCGGCGCGAACACTGTAAACGGGCCCTTGCCTTTGAGCGTATCAACCAAACCGGCTGCTTTAACGGCGGCAACCAGCGTATTGAATTGGCCAGCGCTTGCGGCCGTATCAACGATGTCCTTGTTACCCGCCTGAGCAAACGAGGCCGGCAGGATCAATAGGACGGCAACCATCAGATTGCGAAGAAGCGTCATTGGTAGTTTCCTTTCCATTGGGGTTGGATGAGCGGTTTACGCAGTCCCGCTCTAACCGGATCAGTCATGCGGCGCGCTGTCGCGGCTGTGCCCGAATTCGGTCATTATTGAGGGATCAACCCCTGTGGACGCGAAGTCAGAAAGCGGCTGTCAGGTATTTTTGCGCGACCGGACCATGAGCCACAGTGCCGCCGCCGCCAGTAGTACGGCCCCTCCAGCCAACGGCCAGCGCAGGCCGAAAAACTCCGCGAGCCAGCCCATTGTCAGAGCGCCAATGGCCGGACCGCCCCGCAGAATCAGTCCATAAAGACTGAGCACGCGCCCGCGCATGTCGCTATCAACATAGAGCTGCAGGAGCGTTTGGATGCCGGCACCTGTGATTGACATGGCAAGTCCGAGAGCGGCCATGGCGGGGACGGCAACCCAGAGCGAGGTTGAACTGACGAAGACAAGCAAAGCCAATCCCAGCGCTAGGGCAGCGACCAGGACGGTCCAGGAGAGGTCGCCCTCATGGTCTCGACCGGCAAGCCAGAGCCCGCCCACGATCGCGCCGGCACCGAGGGTTGCCGTCAGCAGTGCAAGGGTCTGCGGCCCGCCTGAGAATACCGCCGAGGCGAGCCCCGGCAGCAGTTCAACCAGGGGCCGCACACCGAGGCCGATGGCAATGAGGAGCAGCAGCAGAGCAGAAATATGCGTGTCGCGGACCGCGTAGGCGAATCCCTCCAAAAGTTCCGCCAGAAAGCGCTTGCGGGTACGGTTCGTTTTGAAGGGCCTTGTGAGGCGCAGTCTCAGCAGAATGAACAAAAAGAACCCGAAGGAGACCGCGTTGATGGCAAATACCCAGGAGACGTGTCCGTTGGCGATGATTACACCGGAAATTGCTGGGCCGATGAAACGGGCCAGATTGAAGATCACTGAATTGATGCCAATTGCAGAGTTCAACTGATGCGCTTGGACAAGGCTCGGTACAAGGGCGAGACGGGCGGGCTGGTTGACCGCGGTGACGATCCCGAGGAACAGGGAAAGTGTGGCGAGAGCGACGACACTGATGTTTCCGGTAACAGCAAGGGCGAACAAGGTAACGGCCTGGAGGCACGAGAACCCCTGGGAGACCTGGACCAGCCGTAAGCGATCGCGCCGGTCGGCGATCGCGCCGCTGATGGGCCCGAGAATGACTGCGGGGAAGAGATCTGCAAAAGCAATGATGCCGAGCCAGATAGGCGAGCCGGTCAACTCCCATGTGAGCCAGCCAACTGCAATTCGCTGCATCCACGTTCCGATCAGGGAAATTCCATTACCGACAACGTAGCTGCCGTAATTAGGCGAGCGCAGGGTCTCTGCAATCTTGGATATTCCGGTGGTCGGCAGCATGGGCGAATCAGTAAAGGGGCGTCGTGTGGTGAGTCTCTCGTGCGTGACAATAGCACGGACTTTGGCTGCTGGTTTCGGAACCCGCCAAATAAAAAACGGGACCGGCCCTGTTATGGACCAGTCCCGTGATGTGAAAATGAAAAAGTGCTGCTATTGCTGCGTCGCCCACCACGCAGAGAACTTCTTGAACAGCACCTCAAGCTCTTTGTCGGAGTAGTTCTGACCGGTTCCGCCATTCTTTTTCACGAATGCGGCGAACGCATCTCTCGCGCTGGCAGGCTTCTTCCTGTTTGCCGGATTATTCAGCCATTCTTCAGCAGGTTTAAATCGTGTCCAACCCGGTATTTTCGCGGCCAGATTGACCGTTTTCCATTTCGGATGCCGCGGCGGTTTCTGCAAGTTCGGAAACTTGGTGAAGAACCGGTTGACGAACCGCGCCACTTTCTTGTAGCGGTCAGACCCTTCTTTCCAGTTGTAGACGGCGAGGACGACGCCGCTCGCATATGACTCTACCACCTGACCCTCCGGAATAATGTTCGGATACTGCTGGTGGGTCAGTTTGGTCGGCAGATACACTTCAAGCAGCTTTGAATTCTGCGCCGGTGTCAGACTGTTGGGTCCGAGCGGCACGATATGAAGGCCGTCTTCCTTCTTCAGCTTGGCATAACCCGGAACCGGGGCACCCGCGAGCAAAACCGTCGCCGCTATTTCGCCGCTCTTGACCTTTTCAAGCGCCTTGGCGGTGTCGATGTAAATCGGTTTCACGTCTACGCCGATCAGACGGAATATTGTCTGACTGCCGATGTCCGTTGCACTCCAGGGCCGCCAGAAGTTTACGGTCTTTCCTCGCAGATCCTCAAATGTCTTAACGTCGGTGCGGGCAATAAGATGATATTCGGAATTATAGAGTTTGGTGACATAGCGAATACGATTGTCTATATCGCCGTAGAGTGCGGGATCGAGATTTTTGAAAAAAGACAGATGATCCTGTTGCGTCAATCCCATGTCTATGCCGCGCAAGAACAGAATGTCGATAACATTCTGCCCGCCGCCGCGACCGATAATCGGAAGGACACGCATATCGTTGCCCTTCAGGTCATCTAGCTCGTTCGCAATGTCTGTTGCATAGCGGATGTATGTGCCGTTGATACCGCCACCGATAATGCTCACCGCACTTCGGTTGCGCTCAAACCGCTGCTTTTCGTAACCGGTCAACTGGCGTTGTTGAGCATAGGCCGTGCCCGCAATCGCGAACACGAGCATCAGCCCAACAAAAATATGTATTTTTGCTGTGAACCTCATCCTTGTCTTTCCCTCCTGACAAGTTGTGGAGCCCCCCAGTTGCATTTCTGGCCGTTTGTTTGGCGGTAATGTGGCACGGCTGACGAATTCTCAGCGATACCCAAACACTCCCACTCCGTATTTGAGCGTTGCGCGAATGCTAGAGGTCCGTGTTTCGCAGCCTCAGCGCGTTGCCAATCACAGAGACGGAAGACAGGCTCATAGCCGCCGCCGCGACCATCGGGGAAAGAAGCATGCCCGTCACCGGGTAGAGTATGCCGGCGGCGACGGGAACACCTACAGCATTGTATGCAAAGGCGAAAAACAGGTTTTGCTTGATGTTTCGGAGTGTGGCCTCGGATAATTTTCGTGCCCGCACGATGCCATTGAGATCGCCTTTCAGGAGCGTGATCCCGGCGCTTTCGATGGCGACATCCGCACCGGTACCCATAGCAATTCCGACATCAGCCTGGGCAAGGGCAGGTGCATCATTCACGCCATCTCCCGCCATGGCGACTTTTGCGCCATTCTGCTGAAACTCTCTCACGATTTCAGCTTTCTCGTCCGGCAGCACATCGGCGCGAACCTTGTCGATACCAAGTTGGTCGGCAATTGCCTTCGCGGTACGGGCGTTGTCGCCCGTTACCATGACAATGCGCAGCCCTTCTTTATGGAGTGCTTCCAGCGCAGCTGCAGTCGTTTCTTTGATCGGGTCGGCGACGGCGATAATCCCGGCAACCGCTTTGCCAATTGCCACGTACATGGCGGTTTTGCCCTCACGGCGCAGCGCGTCCGCCTGTTCTGCATATGCGCTTACGTCGAGGCCGAGTTCGTCTTCCATCATGGCCGCGTTTCCGAGCGCTGAAGAGCTGCCGGAGACCTTGCCCCTGACGCCCTTGCCGGTAACAGCTTCAAAGGTGCTCGATTTCGGTAATTTTAGGCCTCGCGCACGGGCTCCCTCGACGATGGCTTCAGCGAGTGGATGTTCGCTGCTGCGTTCCAAGGCCGCAGCGATCTCGAGAACCGTGTTCTCCTTGTGCCGAGTGAACGCGATCACGTCCGTCAGTTGTGGTTTTCCGACGGTCAGCGTACCCGTCTTGTCGACAATGAGTGTGTCCACGGCAGCGAAACGTTCCAAATTCTCCGCGTTCTTGATGAGTACGCCGGCCTGTGCGCCTCGCCCGGTCGCAACCATGATCGACATGGGTGTGGCAAGCCCCAGCGCACATGGACAGGCAATGATGAGCACGGAAACACCTGCGATAAACCCGTAGGCCATTGCGGGTTCCGGTCCCCAGATCGACCAGACGATGAAGGCGGCAATGGCCGCAGCGACAACTGTGGGTACGAAATAGCTGGCCACGACATCCACCAGCCTCTGGATTGGCGCGCGGCTGCGCTGCGCGTCCGCCACCATGTTCACGATCTGCGACAGCATAGTCTCTGCGCCGACACGTTTCGCCTCCATGATGAAGCTGCCGGACTTGTTGAGCGTCCCGCCCGTGACAGAATCTCCATCGGTCTTTTCAACGGGCAGCGCTTCGCCAGTCAGCATGGACTCGTCCACGGACGAACGTCCCTCGACGACCACACCGTCCACGGGGATGGCCTCGCCAGGGCGAACGCGTAGGCGATCGCCGGCCTGTATCTCATCGAGGGGCACTTCCTCATCATTACCGTGCGGCGTAACGCGTAGCGCCGTCTTCGGCGCCAGGTTGAGCAGTGCCCGGATTGCGCCGCCGGTGCGCTCGCGTGCCCTGAGCTCGAGGATTTGCCCAACCAGGACAAGGACGATGATCGTCGCAGCTGCTTCGAAATAGACCCCGACATTGCCGGAGGCGTCTCGGAAGGCTTCCGGAAACAGCCCGGGCGCGATGACCGCCACGAGCGAATAGAGATAGGCGGCGCCGACACCGATGCCGATGAGCGTCCACATGTTCGCGGCGCGATTGACGAAAGAAGCCCAGCATCGTTCGAAGAAGGGTTTTGCCACCCACAATACGACCGGCGAGGCGAACACGAGTTCGAGCCAGGCAGCGGCACGGTGGCCAAGCCAGTCTCGGATCGGTAGCCCGACCATTGGGCCCATGGCGATAATCAGCAGTGGGATTGCAAGCGCAAGTCCAACCCAAAACCGCCGCGTGAAATCAAGGAGTTCGGGGTTTGGTCCTGCATCCGCGTCCGGAGGCCCCATGGGTTCGAGCGCCATGCCGCAGATGGGGCACGTGCCGGGACCTTCCTGCACGATCTCCGGGTCCATCGGGCAGGTGTAAAGCGTGCCAGGTGGCGCCGGTTCCGGCTCTTTGCGTTCGCCCAGATACCTGTCCGGTTCTGCGCTGAACTTGATCTTGCAGCCCTCACTACAGAAATAATAGTGCACGCCGTCATGAGTTGCCTTGTACGTGGCGTCCGGGATTTGCACCGTCATGCCACACACCGGATCGACGGCCGTGTCGGCAGCCTGGTTAGTTTTGGCCCTGTCCTGGTTGTCGCAGCAACTCTCGGTCATGTCTGGCACTCGTTGGTTCGCGGGGTTGTCACATACCTTATACCCCTATAGGGTATGTGATGGTTCCTATGGATTCAACCTTGAAATCTCTCAGCAAACTCCGGAAGAACGAGATCCCATGAAACCACGCCACCAGAACTGTCTTTCCAGGTTGTCGCGCATCGAGGGGCAGGTGCGCGGAATTGCTCGGATGATCGAGGATGAGCGCTATTGCATCGACATTCTGACTCAGCTCCGGGCAATCAAGTCGGCTCTCAATAAGGTTGAGACGGAAGTCCTGAAAGACCACGCCGACCACTGCGTGGTCGAAGCCATAAAAAGTGGTAGCGCCAAGCAGCAGCGGGAAAAATTTAATGAGCTGGTGGACCTGTTTGAGCGCTACAAACAGTAACAGCCGCATGAAACAGATCTTGCTGAAATTGTTGGCGCGTGACCAGCTTCGCCATATACAGCGGCAATGATTTCCTTCGCGCTTGCCGTCTTCTTCCTATTCATAACTCCAGGTCCCGGTGTCCTTTCTCTGGCTGGTGTTGGTGCGGCTTATGGCTACCGAAAGGCTGTGCGCTATTTTGCCGGTCTCTTCATTGGCACCAATCTCGTTTCGATAGCAGTCATCTCCGGGCTTGCCGCCCTGATGTTGTCCAACCCCGCGCTTCGGACAATTTTTCTCTTTGCCTCTGCCGGCTACTTGCTTTTTCTTGCTTCCCGCATTGCGTTTTCAGGCACGCAAATCGCGTTCATCAAGGCGCCAACGGCTCCAGGGTTTATCTCCGGCATTCTCCTGCAGGCAATCAATCCGAAGGCCTATGCGGTTAACACCGCATTCTTCAGTGGGTTCGCCTTCTGGCCGGAGAGCCTTCCGGCCGAAACGTTGATCAAACTCGCAATCATGAATGCCATCTGGATCCCGATTCACTTTGGCTGGCTTGCTGCAGGTGTGACGGTTCAGCGTCTCAATCTCGCGCCACGCACGCATTTCATCATTAATATCGTCATGGCATTGTCGATGCTTGCCGTCGTTGCGCTCGCGGCTCTTGCGCCACGCTGAGGTGCACAATAGCCTCCATGGATACGCGTGGGGAGGCGCGGCTCATGGACTTGAAGGACAAGGTTACGATCATCACCGGTGCCGCACGTGGCATAGGATATGCCTGTGCAGAGCGCTTCGTTGCTGAAGGCGCAAAGGTCGTGCTGGCTGACATTGACGAAAAGGGCGGCCAGAGTGCTGCTGAAAAGCTTGCCGACGGGAACCAATCCGCCATCTTCGTCGAGTGCGACGTCGGCGAGCGGCTCGACGTCCACAACCTCATAGCCGAGACACTCGACGCATATGAGGGAATAGACGTTCTCATCAACAATGCCGCCATGCTCGACAGCGCATCGTTCCTCGAATTGGAAGAGGATCAGTTCGAAGCGGTCCTCAAGACCAATCTCAAGGGTCCATTCCTTGTGGGGCAAGCCGTGGCCCGGCAAATGGTGGCACAGGTGGAGGAAGGGAAACCGCCCGGTGCTATCGTCAACATGTCATCGATCAACGCGGTCTTCGCGCTGCCCGACCATGTCGCCTACACGGTGGCGAAGGGCGGCCTGGCGCAATTGACCAAGGCGATGGCTCTGGCGCTCGCGCCCCGTGGTATCCGCGTTAACGCCATTGGACCCGGTTCGATCATGACAGAGATGCTCCAGGAGGTTGCCACGGACGAAGCGGTTTCAAACCGCATTCTCTCACGTACGCCAATCGGGCGGTTTGGTGAGCCCGCGGAAGTGGC
>DEIT01000113.1:13845-27426 GCA_002352635.1 Hyphomicrobiaceae bacterium UBA2767
ATGTTGGCAGCAAGGCGTGAAGCACTGAACATGGGACAAGCAGTTGACACTTCCGCTGTCGAACTTCTGTCATTCGACGTGTTCGGAACACTCATCAGTGTCCGGGATAGTTCCTACGCTGCGTTCGAACATATTCTCCATGAGGCGTCAGGCGCGGATGTTGATGTGAAGGCGTTCTGGGAGCATTGGGAGGAGAAGAACATCGAAGGGTATTGGAGTGCCTATCGGCCCTACCGCGACATCTGCAAAGCTTCCCTGTCAAACGCGTTCGAAGCATTTGACCTACAGGGAAACCCGGATTCCATTCAGCATTATTTTGATTCATTTCGGAGCTTCGAACTTTATGACGACGTCGTACCGACCCTGACCGAATTAGGAAAGATGTATCGGCTTGCCGTCGTTTCGAACATTGATGACGACCTCCTGGCAATGACTCCACTCATGCGGGATTTTGGGGAGTTTTTTTCGCTGGTCTGTACGGCAGGAGCAGCAAAAGGTTATAAACCGGATGGATCATTGTTTCGCTATCTGCTGAAAAATGCAGATGTCGGGATCGATGGCATTTTCCATTCGGGTCAGTCCCAATTCACTGATATGGTTGGCGCCAAACCGCTCGGGATCAATATGGCGTGGATCAACCGGCGCGGGATTGATTTAAGCCCAAAAGTGCCGAAACCCGACTATACATTCCCCGACATCAAATCACTCATTGGCCTGTTTGGTTGAGGCCTTCTGCATAACTGGCCTGACAACAAATTTGCCATGTTTGGGATTGATAACGTTGATTGCGAGGAATTCTTGTTGAACACAGAACATTCGTTTTGTTCAATCGAACACATGGCGGCCGCGAGTTGGTCGACCGGCCTCAATCCAGGCCCAGTGAGGTAAATCGTACTGTGAAGAAATGGTTCAAAATTGCGGCATGGAATATCGGCGTCATTGTTGTGCTGCTGGTAATCATTGAGTTCGGCTTGCGTTTTACGCGGTTCGAAATGGTACGGAATCCGGCCGCCAACAACCCTTCCAACTACTACGTCTCCGATGCTACGTTTGGAGTTCGCATTAAGCCGAATTTTCCGCTCAGCTGGTTTGAATTCCGCGGTCCAGGTCACAAAGTTTTCTCAAATGAACTCGGTTGCTTCGACAAGCCCGTTCGTCTCCGAAAGGGCGAACCCTATATTCTTGCGATTGGTGACAGTTTCACCTGGGGCTACAATCCCCTGGAGGCGAAGTGGACAAGCATCATCGAGCGCCGTACAGGAATTCGTGTCCTTAAATGCGGTGTTGTCGGGACCGGGACAAACTATCAGCTTCGTCACCTAAAACACTTATTGGCGAATCTGCCCCATCCGCCACAATCTGTCGTCCATCTGTACGACACGACCGATTTTAATGACGACTTTATTTTCCCCGGCGAAACCGTGGTCGATGGCCAGCGCATTGAGGACTATGCGCGAATACGGCTGAGCGACGGTGAGCACGTGGAGCGTGATGCGAATCCGGATCAGAACAGGCCGGGCCAAATTTACGGGAGTCGAACATCCAGGCAACCACGGCCGCTGGTTCTCAGAAGTCTCCTCAACATGGTTTTTATTGTCGATAGCCAGGTTGAAAAACGGAGGCTGGTGCTGGAGGGCCAAAACCCTGACTACCTGCACTGGAGATACGAATTCAATCTGCTGCTCTTGGACCCGGAAAAATACCCTTATGTGTCGAAACGACTCGATGCACATATAGATACGCTGAAGCAGATGCGGCGTGCAGTGCAGAATGTGGGTGCGTCGTATTTTCTTTTTCACACCAACAGTTTTCGCCTTCCGAACGATCGGCCGCTGGTAAGCCAGCTTGAAAACTTCTTCGAAAGCATGCCTGAATTCAAGGGTCGCATGCCGGAGCTTGGCCGACATCTGTTCGACCCGCACTGGAACGCGGATAGCGAAAAGCAAGTTGCCGAATTCATGCTTGAACGCATGAAAGTCCGGGCGCTCGCATCAGACAACCTCGGCAATTCTTCCCGTCAAGTGCAACGTCGTTGAAGCTAAGTCAGCCGTGCTTCCAAATGGTCTGCCAGGCGGATTGCAAGGGCGACAATCGTCAATGTAGGAACATCATCGCCGCAGGTTGGGAAAACCGAACTTCCAGCAACATAGAGGTTGCGGGTTCCATGCAGCCGGCAGTCGGCGTCTACGACGCCGTGTCTGGGGTTGGCACTCATTCGGGTCGTCCCCATATGGTGCCAGGATGACTTGGCTGGCAGGGCATCAGACCCGGGAACGCTTTCCTCGGTCTCCACGGTACCGATCTTTCTGCTTTGCAGGATATCGGTAAGGATTTCCTGGGTCTTGAAGATCGTCCGCTTCTCAATCTCACCAAGCCGCCAGTCGACACTCACGCAGTTGCAACCAAGCGCGTCGCGGTGTGTTCCGAGCGTGACACGGCTATTCCGGTCGGGTGCGGACTCAAGTGTATGCACAATGGCATAGTGTTTCAGGAGCCTTTCCGACCGTAATTTGTGACCGGCTGCCGCAAGTGCAATTGAAGGCGTGCCGCGCAGGATTTTCCTGAAATCTGTACCCTTGAGATAAAGGCTTCGTGTCGCGCGCATTTTCCATTTTAGCCATACAAGTTCTTCAAACCCCGGATGACCCTGTCCGCGATAAACGGGAATGAAGTAAAATCGATTGTCCAGAAGTTCTTCCTTCTCTTGCATTGCCGCGGAGATGCTGAGCGATGCGATTGATGGCATTTCGCTGAAGCGAAAAGTTGGATTGTAGTGTTCAAAGCCATGGCTTTTGCCGGAAGGATAAAGGCGGCCGCAAATGAAACGGGGGTGATCCATGAAATAGCGGCCGACAAGGTCATGGCTATTCCCCAGCCCATCATTCTGGTGCTCGTTCGAGAGTAGAAGTACCCGGGCGTTTTCGATGCCGCCCATACAGAGGATGAATATCTTTGCGCGGCAGCTGAGCGTCTTGCCACACAGCGTTTTCAGGGTGAGCGTTTTGACTGTCTCGGGCGTGGCGGAAGTATCAACTCGAACAACATTTGCGTTGAGAAGCAGTTGCGCGCCGGCATCTTCCCGCAGCCCGGGTCTTACCTTGTCCTTGAATATGCTGGGGCGTGCCAGCGCAGAAATTCTGGTTTCAAGAGAACCATTTTCGATGACAAGTTGTTCCCTTCCTGAGCTGCCGATGCGCTGCAGGCGTTTGTCACCGTCCAGTTGATCACCGGTTACTTCAAGGAACGAAAATGCTCTCTCGTAGTAGGGGTTGAGTTGTTTTCGCTGGATTGGCCATTCGGTGTTCGCGACCCAATCCCGGCGACCGAAACAATGATCGCTGATTGGTCTGAGAAGCGCACCCCACCCATTTGTGCTTCCGCCGAAAAATCGATAACGGGTCGATCCCGGTTCGTAGGGCAGGCCGACGCTCTGCCCGCAGGCGAGGTCCTGTGTCGCGCTATCGAATTCCAGGTCTCCGCTTTCGATAACGCAGACCGGTATTCTTTTCTTGGCGAGGTGATAGGCGAGCGTCAGCCCGGCAGCGCCGGCACCTGCTATGCAGACGGTGCTTTCGAGTGTTGTACCTTCAGCAAGTGTCCGCGCGTCTATGATCACTTGTTGGCGTCGATTCCCTTGGAACGTGTTGCAACGCCATCGTGTATGCATGCGGTATGGTCAATTTTTCGTTACCGGCAGCAGCCCGTCGCAAGCACTAACCTGATCGGAAGAACCTGTCAGGTATGAGCGCGATGGTGATGGCGCAATTCGCGCAGGCGTTTCGTGTCGATCGGACCACCGATAAACAGCAGCGCTATCACCACCCCGACAACAGCCAGCGAACCGTTGACTAGAAAGGCGGTATGGATGCCTTCCGTGAGTGATGTCGCGGTCGCGACAATTGCCGTGTTCAGGCCCAGTCCGATTGCGCCGCCCGCGACGTTCGCCATGTAGATGATAGCGCCGGCAAGGCTGGATCGAGAGGGGTCGAGTGCGGTGACACCCGCGGTCGTTACAGAGGAATAGAACAGGCCGATGCCAATGCCGAGGACGACCATGCCGGGAACGAGTTGATCGTAGGTTGTGCCCGAATGGATCGATGACAGGAGAAACATACCGCCGGCCAGAAACGCGGCCCCGGCCGAGACTATGAGCTTTGCCCCCAGGACTTCGTAAGCCCGTCCAGCAATGAACGAGACAAACGCAAATGTGAGCATCATCGGCAGCAAGCCGGCCCCGGAGCCAATAGCGCTGAAGCCCAGGCTCTTCGTCATGAACTGCGGCAAATAGAGCAGGGCGCCAAAAAACACGGCTGCGATCATAAGCGTCGTGAACGTGGCCATCGCGAATGTAAGGTTCTTCATGACGGCATCGGGAATCAGAGCCGTATCGCCGACCCGGATTTCATAGAGGGCGAAACCGATCAACCCCGCCGCCGACACACCGAACAGGGACAGGATAATCGGGTCGGTCCAGCCGCGATCAACACCCCAGTCGAGTGCAAGCAACAGCGCCAGCAGGCCGACCGTCAGTGCCGCTGTCCCCACATAGTCGATGCGTTCGTTTCGCGCCGTGGGTTTGTCTTGCGGCACGACCAGCAGAACAGTGATAGCACCAATCAGCGCCACCGGCACATTGACAAAGAAAATCCACTGCCACCCGAGCGTGTCCGTCAGCACGCCTCCGAGCAACGGTCCCATCGCGTTACCGATGCCGGCGGTGCCGATAATGAGACCGCCGGCCAGCCCCGCCCGGCTGTCGGGTACGATCTCATATGTCATGCCCAGTACGGCTGGCCACATCAACGCCCCGCCGATACCCATGATCCCGCGGCAAACAAGAAGCAAACGCACATCCGGAGACAGCCCCCCGATCAGGGAGAACACGGCAAATATACCAGCGCCGACCAGGAAAATGCGGCGTCGGCCGAACATGTCCGCAAGCCTGCCGCCCGTGACAATGACGACGCCGAAGACCATGGCGTAGCTGTTGATCACCCATTGCGCGGTGGTGACGTCCGCATTGAACGACTTTTCGATTGCGGGAATTGCGACCGACAGTGCGGTAAAATCGTTTGCGACAACGAGGATGCCGACCGCCATGGCAAACAGGCCAATTATCGTATCCTTGTCGAGCCGTTCAGTCGCCACGAGGCCATCCCCCCTTCGTTAACCTACTGCAAAGCTAGCTTTTTTGTGGGCCAATATCCAGCGTGGAGGGCAGCGCGAGAACCTGTTGCGGTATGTCGTCCGAAAGAGTTGCGCGCATGGAAAAACCGATGTTGCCGCAAAGACAAAAAAACTGTTCTGAATGCGGACGGACTTTCTATAATTGCCTTGTCTGAAATCATCAGTAAGGCTGACGGGCGGCGCAAGACCCGCACGCAGCCGGTCATCCATTCTTTGGCCGTGGAAGGACCTTGCATCTATATTCCCTACAAACTGTAGCGGGTGGAACCAATCAGGTGATCTATGGAATTTTTCGACACATCAGATTTCGTAAAGCTCTCAAACCCTGGAGTGGTTTCCGAACAACTCATCTCGCCGCACATCTCCCGGTCAGAGCGGTTGACCATTACGCGCGTGACAGTCGAACCGGGCGCATCGCAGGCGCGTCACTCGCATGAGGTATCGGAACAGGTTTGGGTCGCTTTGAGCGGCTCAGGTGAACTGCTGATTGCAAATGATGAAGTCAGGCCGTTCGAGGCGGGCCAGGCCGTGCGCTTCGAGGATGACGATGTCCACGGCTTTGAGAATACCGGACTAGAGTCGTTTGTATATCTGGCCGTGACAGCGCCGCCGATCAACTTCGACAATGCCTACGAGACGAAATCAGACTGAAACCGCTCCCGACGACCAGGCTATTCCTTGGTCTCAACCTTGGTTTTGGTGTCCGCGTCGGTCTCACCCTCTGTCTCAGTGTCTTGGTCCGGTTTAAGCCCATCCAGCTTGGCGAACACAGACTCCGCTTCCGACTTGGCATGGGCGGCTTGCTCTTCTGCCGTCCTGTC
Source organism: Hyphomicrobiaceae bacterium UBA2767 (assembly GCA_002352635.1). Classification (GTDB taxonomy): domain Bacteria; phylum Pseudomonadota; class Alphaproteobacteria; order Rhizobiales; family Methyloligellaceae; genus UBA2767. The sequence continues at coordinate 19,854 of DEIT01000113.1, forward strand.
TGTGGGATGGGTCGTTGCAAGGTCCACCCTTTTAAGCGCCATGGCGGCTGCTTCGGTCGCTTCCTTATGGGCAGCGAGTTCAGCTGCCGTAACGAGGGTTGCTTCCTTCTTTTTCGGCTTCTCCGGTGTGGTTTCTTCTGCTGGCAGCAGTGTGCCGGCCTTGATCGCCTCTTTCTCGGCAACCTTGCGTTCGCGATCCACCCGCCGTGCCGCACGTTTCACTTCGCGGTCGAGATCGGTCTGTGAACAGAGTGCCAGCGTAACCGGGTCCGCAGGCTGTAGGTTGGGCGAGTTCCAGTGAGTGCGTTCACGAATCGACTCAATGGTTGGCTTGGTGGTGCCCACGAGCCGCATAATCTGGCTGTCCTTTAGCTCAGCGTGCTGACGCAGCAGCCACAGGATCGCATTTGGACGGTCCTGGCGGCGCGAAACCGGCGTATATTTCGGTCCCTTTTTGGTCTTCACAACCGGGATCTGAACCTTCGGCTCGGAAATCTTGAGGTGGTATTTGGAGTCCTCCTGTGCCCTCTGGATTTCCTCCCGGGTCAGTTGGCCTGAGGATATCGGGTCCATGCCCTTAATACCGTGCGCGACGTCACCATCGGCAATGCCCTTCACCTCCAGCACGTGGAGTTGGCAAAACTCGGCGATCTGATCGAAAGTGAGCGATGTATTTTCCACCAACCACACGGCGGTGGCTTTTGGCATTAATGGCATACGAGACATGAATCTGACCTCTCTGCTTCTGCTCACCGACATGAGCAAAAGCGGTAACACGACTCCAAATTTAAAAGGGATTGACCTCTATATAAGGCGGTGCGGGCAGAGACGCAATCGTCCGTCTGTGACATATCCTTGCTCTAAAGCTGCAATCTATTGCCAAGGATAATTCACGCTTCATAACAATGGGAATGATCGCCAATGATTACGCTTTACACGTTCGGACCAAACTTCGGACTGCCTGACCCTTCGCCATTTTGCATGAAGGCGCTGGTACTGCTCAAAATGGGTGGTCTCGAATTCAAGACCGACATCGCGAACCTGCAGAAAGCGCCCAAGAGCAAGGCGCCATATATGGACGACAGTGGGACGATCGTGCCGGATTCCACCTTTATTCGATTTCATTTGGAAAAAACCCACGGCATCGATTTCGATGAGGGGTTGAGCAGTGTGGATCGATCGATCGCCTGGGCTTTCGAGAAATTGTGCGAGGAAACCCTTTATTGGGCGGTTGTGCATTCACGCTGGACAAGAGACAAAAACTTCAACGCAGGGCCCGTTCAGTTCTTCGACGCTGTTCCGGCACTGATGCGCCCGTTCATCATATCCACGGTGAAACGGCAGGTGCGCCGCGACCTGAAGGGGCAGGGTATGGGTCGCCACTCGGAAGCCGAGATCGTTGAGCTGGCATCCCGTGGGATCGACAGTATTTCGGTGTTCCTCGCGGAAAAGCCTTACTTGATGGGCGAAAAACCATGTGGGGCCGATGCGGCGGTTTTTTCGACGATTGCCGGTTTGCTCTGCGATGTGTTTGATACGCCGCTTGTAGAAGCAACCGCGAAACATGAAAACCTTGTTGCCTATCGCGACAGGCTCATGAGTGAGTACTTTCCGGACCAAGGCTCAGCTCGTTAGCCGGGTTCCTCAATGGTTTTTATGACGGTATCCGTGGCCTCCGAAGTGCCTTGGTTGCCGCCGAGCTCAATGGGCCGAAGCGTGTTCGCAACAAACGCGTTCTCAATCCCCGCCTCAATGAGTTGAGCTGCGCGGGTCAGGCTGACATTGCCCGACCGGTCTCCGAGCCAGTCGAGCATGAGCGCCGCCGACAGGATCGCAGCCAGTGGGTTCGCCTTGTCTTCACCCGCAATGTCGGGCGCGCTGCCATGGGCAGGTTGGAAAAGCCCATGCTCGTCGCCAATTTCGCCGCAGGAGGCGAGTCCCATGCCGCCGACCAGCCCGCCTGCCAGATCTGACAGAATGTCACCGAACATGTTCTCCGCGACGAGTACGTCGAAATCCCAGGGTTTGCGGATCAGATCCAACGCCTGCGCATCCACATAGTTGTAGCCGGTGTCGATGTCTGGAAAGTTTTCGGCGCGCTCATCGAAAATCCGGCGATAGAAAGCAAAGGCGCGAAATACATTGGCCTTGTCGACACAAGTAACCTTCCCGGGTTTGCCGCGTGCTTTTCGTTTCTGTGCCAGGCGGAATGAAAAGTCGAACAGCTTCTCGCAGGTCTCACGCGTGATGCGCAGAGTCTCACGAGCCTCGGTATCGCCGATGATCTCACCGCGCCCTTGGGAGTAGAACAGCCCTTCTGTCGACTCCCGAACGATCACAAGGTCTATGTTTCTGGCATTAGGATCGGCGAGACGGGCAGGGGTATTCGGGTATGCCTTTACAGGCCGCACACCGGCATAAAGGCCTAACTCCTCACGAATACGCAGATGCGGGGAGATCTCCGTGCCGTCCTCATGCCGCACATCCGGCAAGCCGATTGCGCCAAGCAGAATAGCGTCCGCAGCTTTGACTTTTTCCAGTGTTTCGTCCGGCATGTCCACGCCGGTGTCGCGGTAGTGCCCGGCGCCAGCCGGCAACGCTCCAAATTCCAGCTGGAATCCACCCGTTACTTTCTGCGCAATATCGAGCACGCGGATAGCTGCCGGAATGACCTCCTGGCCGATGCCGTCGCCGGAAAGGACAGCTATGTTGAACCGGGTGTTTGATGCCATGTCAGGGAGCTATCCGACACGCATCATGATTTTTCCAATATGCGCCCCGGATTCCATGTAGGCATGGGCTTGTGCCGCCTCGGTCAGCTTGAAAGTCTTGTTGAGAACCGGTTTGACCTTGCCCGCCTTGATCAGGGGCCATACTTTTTCTTCAAGTGCCCGGGCAATGCCGCCCTTCACCTCGATCGTGCGCGGCCGCAGCGTTGATCCGGTATAGGTCAGACGCTTCAACATCACTCGTCCAAAGTTAACCTCCGCCTTGGCCCCGCCAAGAAATGCGATCTGCACAATTCGCCCCTCTTGCGCGGCGGCGGAGAAGTTGCGTTCGATATAGCTGCCACCGACCATATCAAGGATGACGTCCGCCCCATGGCCCTCCGTCACCTCCTTGGTGACAGTGACGAAGTCTTCCGTCTTATAATTGATGGCGCGGGCTGCCCCGAGTTCTTCACACGCTGCACATTTCTCTGCCGAACCGGCGGTCGTCAGAACCTTGGCTCCGAACGCAACAGCGAGTTGGATGGCGGTGGTGCCAATGCCGGATGAACCGCCGTGCACCAGAAACCAGTCACCCGCTTTGAGTGCGCCACGCTCGAACACATTGTGCCAGACGGTGAAGAAGGTTTCAGGTAGTGCTGCTGCTTCTTCCATGTTCAGCCCATCGGGCACGGGCAGGGTGGCCGGCTCATCGGCAATGCAGTATTCGGCATATCCTCCGCCGGCTGTGAGCGCACACACCTTGTCGCCAACCTTGAAACGTTTCGTGTCGGGGCCGGTTGCGACAACCTCGCCGGAAATCTCAAGACCGGGCAGTTCAGATGCGCCGGGCGGTGGTGGATATGCACCGGTACGCTGGGAAATGTCGGGGCGGTTGACGCCGGCCACGTCCACCTTGACCAGAAGCTGTCCTGGGCCGGGTTCCGGCACCTGCACCTGCTGTGGCTGCAGTACTTCCGGGCCACCGGGTTCGGTGATAGCGATCGCAGTCATACTGTCGGGCAAATTGGTCATGGGTACTTCCAGATGAAACGAAAAAAGTGAGGATGAGAGCGGAAGCTTGAGATAGCCCGTAATGCGCACATCCTCAAGGCTCACGCAGGCTATCGGCGAAACCCGCTGCACCTCACGCCTTCGCGATGTTAGTCTTGGAAAGAGAATAGTAATCATAAAACGAGGAATCCAAGCAAAGGAGACGCGCCCATGGATATGGAGGAACTGGAGCCGCGCAAGCCGAAGGCATTTGCCCTTGGTGGCGATCTTTCCACCCTGTCGATTGAGGAATTGAGGGAGCTGATTGACCGGTTGAACACTGAAATTTCCCGGATCGAGGCAGATATCAAGGCGAAGGAGTCGTCGCGCGACGCAGCCGCCTCAGTTTTTAAAAGTTAGAGTTTGTAGAGGGTTAACCCACTAAGACCGTTGAGTGATTCACTCACCATGACAGGAATTTGGTTACCATTAACTCTTTGTTAGGAGGTTCAGGGTTAATATTCACCTTATCCAGTCATCTGGATCTTGAGTGGCTCCTGTCCACTCTGTTTGACGCCTCCCTGTTAACTTCCAGAGCCGCGGTTTCCGCGGCTCTTTTTTTTCTTCGTCAGGCAAAATTTACCGTTTCGCGTTAACCTAGCACCTACCCAAGATGCCCTAATAAGCCTTGTTGGGTTAGTATCGGGGTTTACAGAGGTGGGGAGCGTTAGTTGATGTCGCGTGAGTCGAACACCGGGTCTCCTGAGGCAGGAGACAATGTGACCATTCCATTTGGTCACAAATATGCGGAATCCGAAAATTTTTCGGCCGTTTTTCAGGAAGGAATGGCGCTGGTTGAGGCCACCGCAGCCTATCTTGATGCTGAAGGCCGAGAGGATGCCAAAAATCTCGATGGGCCTGCATCGCTCGCCTATGCCAGCGAAAGCATGCGACTTACCACACGCCTCATGCAACTCGCGTCATGGCTCTTGATCCGCCGGGCGGTCAATGAGGGAGAGATGACCCCCCAACAGGCATTCGAGGAACAGAACAAAGTCAAATTCCAGCCGACAAACGGCAATGTGGACGATGAGAGCTATGCGGCGCTGCCGACGCGGTTGAAGGAACTCAATCAGGAAAGCCTGAACCTGCACCGTCGTGTGATGTCCCTCGACAAAATGCTCAAGGCAGAGCTGGACACAGGCCCGAAAGGCGAAAGCAACCCGGCGATCGACGAACAACTGTCGCGGTTGTCAGATGCGTTCGGACCGATCGTGGACATAGAACCCAGCAGGGAAAGTCCGCCGAAAGACGCCGACTGACATTTTCCAAGATAGAGTGAGGCGAAGGCTACTTGATGAAGCCTTCGTACTTCTTTTTGAAGCGCGACACACGCCCGCCTCGGTCGACGAGATGCTGGCTGCCGCCGGTCCATGCCGGGTGCGTGCTCGGATCGATGTCGAGCTTCAATGTGTCACCGTCCGACCCGTAGGTTGAAAAGGTCTCATATTCAGTGCCGTCGGTCATGACGACCTTGATCTTGTGATAGTCGGGATGAATGTCTTTCTTCATCGGTCTAGTCCTGCAACTCTGAAGTCATGATGCGTTTCGCGCAGTCTCATCTGGACTGTTCTGTCTCTGGTTGGGCGTTGCTATATCCCAATCCGGTGCTGCGTACAAGGCACCGCTCAAACAGAGCGGTCGAATCCTTGTCCTGGTTCCGTCAGGCCAAGGTTTTCCGCCACCATCTTGAGCATCGCGTGCTCCTCGGGCGCCACCTCGTCATCTGCGGCGGCGATGGCGATCAGATACTTGTAGACTGCGTGTTTGGTTTTCTCATCCACCACGTTGTTCAGCAGGACAGCGAGGTCTTCTGGCGTTGGCAGATCACGGTTCGCAGCCGCGACCTCCAAAAAATCATCTTCATTGAAATCAGGAAACAGTTCCTTGCCGATGTTCGATGCCGTCTCGATCTCTTCCCTGTAGACCTTGCCGTCGGATGTGATAAGAGCCGCGGCAAGGCCATAGGCAATACGCACGGGCTTCTTCTCCTCATTCGGGTCTTCTATTCCCGCGGCCTTGAGTATTCTGCGAACACGACCCTCATCCTTTTTGACAGCGGTCGCACGGGCGAGCCCGTAAGCGATAAGTACCGGATTGGCGATGAAGGCAGGCGGGCTCGTCCAGCCTTCCGCACTTGCCTTCAGTGTCTGAAACAGCAGTTGTTTGCGTACGCATGCCCTGCATCCGGTGATGGTTTTGACACTGAATGCCGCACCGAGCCCGTCGCCACGCACGGATGGCAGCGTCGCCGCTGTCTCCAGCGGGTGCATTTTGCAATAGGGGCACAAATGGCTGTCGTTTGCGCCGCCAGTCTGTTCCGGCATGTCGTCGCTCCTGGAGCCAGCATGCCATTTTCAGATGGTCCGGGGAAGTTCACGCCGATCTGAGCGCGTTGTGAACCACAATACCTACACGGCCCTTGCCTTGGGGAATGCGCTCAGGCATGGTCAGGTCGTATTTTGCGTTAGATAACAAGGGCATTTTCAAGCGTTGGCCCGTCGAAAAAACAGAACCTCGGAACGTGCCGAAGTGGAACGAAACGGCAATGAGCGCCGTCCTTTGCGCCCGCTTGCACGCCTTTGGCCGTATGTTGCACGACACAAGCCGATGGTGGCGCTCGCGCTCCTGGCGCTTCTGGCCTCTGCCGGAGCCATGCTCGTGTTACCGCTTGCTGTGCGGCGTATGATCGATCACGGTTTTTCCGGCGATGACCCGGCATTCGTCGACCAGTATTTCGCCATGCTGCTCGCGGTCGGCGTGTTGCTCTCGGTTGCAAGCGCGACCCGGTTCTACACCGTCAACTGGTTGGGTGAGCGGGTGGTGGCGGATGTTCGAGAGGACGTATTTTCTCATCTTGCGCGGCTCAGCCCATCCTTCTTCGAAGTGAACCATTCTGGCGAAGTCATGTCGCGGCTTACTGCTGATACGACCCAGATCAAAGCGGCTGCAGGGAGTTCGGCATCCCAGGCACTTCGAAACATGGTGATGCTCATCGGTTCGGTTGTGATGATGTTCATCACCAGCGTGAAACTGTCTGGCCTTATACTGGCGGTCATTCCGATCGTCGTATTGCCGCTCATTGCCTATGGTCGGGTGGTGCGGCGGTTGTCACGCACAGCCCAGGATACGCTGGCTGAGGCGAGCGCCTATGCCGGTGAAAACCTTGCCGCAGTGCAGACCCTGCAGGCGTTCACCCATGAGCAAGGCGTGATCGCCCGGTTTGCGGGCGCAGTCGAGCGTTCGTTTCTCGCCGCCCGTGCGCGGATGCGAGCGCGTGCCGGGCTAACGGCCATTGCAATCTTTCTCGTCTTTGCCGGCGTGGTCGGCATCCTCTGGTATGGAGCGCAGGACGTATTGACCGGCACCATGACGGCCGGGCGCCTCGGCCAATTTGTGCTCTATTCGGCGTTTGCCGCCGGAGCTCTGGGAGAGTTGTCGGAGGTGTGGGGCGAGGTACAGCAGGCAGCCGGGTCGGCGGAACGCCTGAGCGAATTGCTGGAGGAGAAATCTGCCGTCACCTCGCCCATAAATCCGAAACCGATGCCTGTGCCGCCGCGTGGTCAGGTTTCATTCCGCGATGTGTATTTCTCTTACCCGACACGAACTGACAAGCAGGCACTGGAAAAAGTCTCTTTCGATGTGGCGCCGGGCGAAACGGTCGCCATTGTTGGACCCTCCGGTGCGGGCAAGAGCACGATCTTCTCGCTTCTGTTGCGATTCTACGATCCACAAAAAGGAAAGGTTCTGGTCGACGGCGTGGCGGCCAGTGATGCGGATCTCCATGAGTTGCGGTCGCATATCGCATTGGT
>DEIT01000113.1:27557-31318 GCA_002352635.1 Hyphomicrobiaceae bacterium UBA2767
TCTCGGGCGGCCAGCGCCAGCGTATTGCCATCGCACGGGCAATATTGCGAGACGCACCGATACTGCTGCTCGATGAGGCGACAAGCGCGTTGGACGCCGAAAGCGAACGCGAGGTGCAGTTGGCGCTCGAGCAGGTTATGGAGGGCCGCACCACGCTCGTCATCGCGCACCGCCTTGCGACAGTGCGGCGCGCGGACCGCATTCTTGTGCTTAACGAAGGGTCTATCGTGGAAGAGGGTAACCACGGAGAATTGCGGAAAAAGCGCGGCGTCTATGCCCGTCTCGCGGATCTGCAGTTCGCTGCTGACGCCGTGATTTAGAGCATTGAATCACTCTCACGGGTTGAAATGAATAAATTCAGCCCCCAATTTCGACACAGACGGTGATTTTAGCCGCTTATTCCAGGCCGTTCCCCTAAACAGCCCGGAATGAGGCGTTCGAAAGGGCGCGGATTACAATTTGATGTGGCCTTTGTAGGCGACAGACATGCAAGGATGTGTGAGATGATGAAGACAGCTTTTGCACTTGCCGCAATTGGCGGCGCTTCCCTTTTTGCAATTACCTCGGCTGTTCCCGCTGACGCGGCGATCAAGTGCCAGGGCCGCAACATGTGGAATTCCGCGGCCGGCGGCTGGATCCCCCAGCCTTATTGTGAAGACAAGCTCATCGCTTATGTCTCGGGTTATCCCTTTAATGGTCCGAATGGTGTGCGCAAGAATCCCAGCGTAAAGGCCGAAGCCTGCCGCTTTGCCGGTTCTGACATTCGCATTCGTGACCTTTGCGCCGGTCATTTGCCAGAAGACGACGGCAGAAGCAGGCGTTAATCCCGGTTCCGCTATTTCTCGGTGAGTTTCAGTTCGATACGCCGGTTGCGGCGAAAGGCGTTCTCCGTATTCCCAGTATCGATGGGCTGGAACTCACCGAATCCGGCCGCCACAAGGCGCCTTGGCGGTACGCCCTGCGCAATAAGCTGACGAACAACTGAAATAGCGCGGGCGGAAGACAACTCCCAGTTTGAAGGAAATTCGGGCGAAGCAATCGGCCGGATATCAGTATGTCCGTCGACCCGAAGAACCCAGTTAATCCCCTTCGGTATGCGTTTCTCCAGTTGCACGATCGCCGCGGCAAGCTTGTCGATCTGCTCAACACCTTCGAAGTTCATCACATCCGATCCGGTTGGAAAAAGCACCTCCGCCTGGAACACGAAACGGTCGCCTTCGATGCGCACGTCATCGCGTCCTCCCAGGATTTCACGCAGCCGACCGAAAAAATCTGACCGATAGCGTGCAAGTTCCTGCACTTTGCGTGCGAGCGCCAGGTTGAGCCGGCGACCGAGGTCACTGATCTGGGTTTGGCTTTGCTTGTCGCGAGCCTCGGATGCATCCAATGCCTCCTCCAGCGAGGCGATCTGTCGCCTCAACGCCGCCAGCTGCTGGTTCAGCAATTCAACCCGGGCAAGGGCGCTCGCACCAAGTTCCTTTTGTTTATCCAGCTCGGACGCAAGCGATGATGCCCGCCCGGCTGAGTCCTTGGCTTTTGCGCCTTCTGTGCCAATCAGCCCCTGCAGCCGTGAATTTTCCGACGACTTGTTGTCGAGGGTCACCTGAAGAGAGGCTAGATTGTCTTCGAGCGTCATTTTCGTCGAGGTCTCAAGCGCAAGCAATTCGGTCAGTTGGGCAATCTGCTTGTTCAGTTTCTGTAATGCCGTCTCCTTGCCGCTGGCGACCTGTGTGACAATGAACTGCACAACCATGAACACCGACAGCAGAAACGTGACGACCAAAAGCAGCGTGGCCATGGCGTCGACGAAGCCGGGCCAGTAGTTCGTGTCGGGCTGCCGCCGCCTGCGACTGCGCGCAAGGCTCATCGCGATCGGCCCTTCGTGCCGGGCTTGGTCGAAGCAGCCGATTTCTTGGTGTCGGTACCCGTGATGTTTTTGAGCACATTTGCGAGATTTTGCTGCTGTTGAGCCTGTTCGTCAGCCCATTCGCGCACCACCTTCTGCTCAGCGCGCATCTGTTCGATAAGCCTTTCAACGCCGGATGCCAGATCCTGTACGGCGGCGGTCGAGTTGTCATTGAGGACGCCGCGCTCCAGATTTGAGCCCAGAGTGGAGATCGAGCGCTGCATTTCGAGGATCGCATGACGAAGCTGTGGCGTTGTGCCGCTTCCGAGTGTCTCGCCGAGTTGCAGCTCGGTAATGCTGGAAAGCCAGTCTTCAAGTTCATTATAGAAGCGATTTTGTGCCTGGCCCGCCTGCAGATCCAGAAAGCCGAGGACAAGAGAACCCGCTAGTCCGAACAAGGATGAGGAGAATGCCGTGCCCATGCCCTTTAGCGGCGCTGCCAGCCCGGCTTTCAGGTCCTCAAAAATAACCAGACCGTCATTGGAACCAGTATCAAGGGTGCTGATGGTCTTGCCTACTGAATTGATTGTTTCAAGCAGACCCCAGAATGTTCCTAACAGCCCGAGGAAAATCAGCAAGCCAACCAGGTAGCGGGAGATATCGCGCGCTTCATCGAGCCGCGATCCGATGGAATCCAGGATCGAGCGCATCGACAATGTCGACAGCGAAACATGCCCTGTTCGGTCCCGCAGCATTGTTGCCATGGGCGCCAGCAGGACCGGTTGTCTGGGGGCTTTTCGGCCCGAGTCAGCGATGCGGAAACTGTTGACCCAACGGATTTCCGGAAACAGCCGGATGATCTGCCGGAACGAATAGGCGATGCCAATGAACAGCACGCCAACGATCAGCCCGTTCAGGCCTGGGTTGGCCATGAAAGCAGACAGAACCTGAGCGTGGAGAATGAGAACGAGGAAGGCGACGAGGATCAGAAAAATCATCATGCGCCCGAAAAACACCTGCGGTCTGGAAAGCATCATGTGTGCGGGATTGGTAGCCATAAAAGGTGTTTCGCTTTCTGCCCCTGGATGTGCCCGCACGCATGCGGGACTTTATGGATGGTCCTCCGCCACGTTAGTGCAGCTTAAAGCAATAGTGTGGCATGAAAAACGGCAGATTGATGCCCGTTCCATCGCCGCGGGCAAAATAAATTTCTGCATCATGCCGCTTTGGCGGATTCCGCCAGGACGCCGCTCAATGCCCGGTGTATTTCCTCATTGCCGGCGACGATGCCGCCGGTGGCGAGCATGTCCTGTTTGCCGTTCAACCCCGATACATATCCGCCCGCCTCTCTGACCATCAGAGTGCCGGCAGCAATATCCCATGCGCTCAGGTTGCGCTCCCAGAACCCGTCGAAGCGGCCAGCCGCGACCCAGGCGAGATCGAGTGATGCCGCACCCATGCGCCGCACACCGGCACTGCGGGTCATCAGGCGTTTGCATTCCTCAAGGAAAAGATCGTGATCAGGTTTGCCTCGGTGTGGAATACCCGTTGCGACGATTGCCGAATCCAGTTCGCGCCTGCCAGCCACACGGATGCGTCGGTCGTCCAGAAACGCACCTTTGCCGCGTTCTGCGGTAAACGTCTCGCCGCTCGCCGGATTGAAGATGATGCCGGCGACAAGTTCGCCCTCGCGTTCCAGCGCGATCGATATTGCGAATAATGGAATACCGTGCAGAAAATTGGTCGTGCCGTCGAGCGGGTCGATAATCCAGCGGTGCGACTTGTCTGCACCTTCGACAGCGCCACGTTCTTCCATCAGAAAACTGTAATCAGGCCTCGCCTTCGACAATTCTTCGAAAAGAACTGTCTCCGCACGCGTGTCGGCAGCGGTTACGAAGTCAGCGGGCCCTTTGAC
>DEIT01000113.1:31409-34141 GCA_002352635.1 Hyphomicrobiaceae bacterium UBA2767
CTAATCCGCCCGCTTCACATAGGTTAGTTCGTTGGTATCCACGACAACTTTCTCGCCAACGCCAACGAACGGCGGCACCATAACACGGACACCGTTTTCCAGAACGGCGGGCTTGTTGGAGGAAGCCGCTGTCTGTCCTTTGACCACGGGTTCGGCTTCGACCACTTCCAAAGTGACCTGGTCGGGAATTGAGACGTTGATCGGTTTGCCTTCGTGGCTTTCGAGAACGACGGTCATGCCATCCTGAAGGAACGCCGCGCGCTCACCAACAAAATCTGCAGGCAGCTGAATCTGGTCATAAGATTCCATATCCATGAAGGTCAGCATGTCGCCTTCCGCATAGAGGAACTGGTGGTCCTTCTGCTCCAGTCTCACGCGTTCGACTGTTTCCGATGCGCGAAATCGCTCATTGAGCTTGGTGCCGTCGATCGCGTGTTTCAGCTCGACCTGCGCGAATGCGCCGCCCTTGCCGGGCTTGACTGCCTGGATTTTGACAGCGACCCACAGCCCGCCTTTGTGCTCGATCACATTGCCAGGCCGGATTTCATTGCCGTTGATTTTCATCTTCGCTGTCTTCTGTTTGTCCGGGTTTCGTTTCGCGCTGACATAGAGCATGTATCCGCGCCCGGCAACAGTGCGTCTCGTTATCGGGAGAGAACTTGTCCGCCGGCATGTGCCGCCGCCCATTCCTCAGCGGCCTTCTCCGCTGCAAGCCGCTGCTTGTCAGTCAGTTTGGCGACATAAAGATCCAGCCAGAAATCGCTGGCCCCGGCGGTGCGAGCCAGGAGGTGCCACTTGGCCGCTTCAAGGGGGTCTTCTTTGACGCCAGCGCCGTGCGCGTAGATGCGCGCCAAACGGTTTTGGGCCACCGGGTTGCCCTTGTGAGCAGCAGATGTGAACAGTTTAGTCGCGGCAGGTTCGTCCTTCTCCACGCCGCGGCCGTTGAACTGTATGATGGCGTATTCAACCTGGGCGCTGGCATGGTCGAGAGCGGCAGCCCGTTTGAGTAAATCAACAGCCTTGGCCTGGTCTTTCGCCACCCCGGCGCCTTTTTGATAAAGGCCCGAAAGGTCATAAAGCGCCTGGGCATGATCCTGGGCAGCGGCTTTTTCCAACCATGAAACGGCGGCGGACAAGTCCCGATTGCGTACACGGCCCTCGATCAATACCAGGGCGTAGTTGTATTGCGCCGAAGCCAGTCCCTTGCCGGCGGCTTTTTTAAAAAAATCTGCTGCGCGAGCTTTGTCCTGTTTGATGCCGCGCCCCTCGCTCAGAAGAATGCCGAGAGCGAGTTGTGCATTGGCATCGCCCAACTTTGCCGCCTTGCCATACCACTCCGCTGCAGCTTTATGGTCTCGCGGTACCCCGTAACCGGAATTGTAGAGTTCGCCAATCAGGGTGTGCGCGGCTGGATCGCCCTTTGCTGCTGCCTCTTTCGCCTTCTTGAGCGCGGTTAGATAGTTTCCTTCCAGGAAGGCTTCGTAAGCGGGGTCCGGCGCGGCGGATGCGGGGACGGCAAGGAAGCCGCCAGCGCCAATCACGACGGCCGCAAAGCCGGCTATGCACCTGGAAAATGCGATCCTCACGGCGAAGCCTTCAGTTCAGACAGTTTTTCGTTCAATTGCCGCACCGCCGCTGCCGCGCCTTCAGGGTGTGACCAGACCGGGTCGCCTGCCGCCACGAAATCAGCCCCAGCATCCGCCAGCAGCTTTGCAGTATCGACATCCGACGTATCCCAGGCAACGCTGGGGATCGTGACGGTGTTGGACCACCAGTCGATCAACTCCTCAAGCCCCAATTCAATCGAGTTAGGGGCTGTGTCCATCGATCCCTTGAACGCGATATAGTCCGCGCCCATCTCGCCAAGTGACAATGCGTCATGGCGGGATTGACCACACTCAACACCGACAATTTTTTCCTCTCCGAGTGCCTGACGCGCGTCAAGATAGAGGTCTTCGTCGGCAGGAATATGGATGCCGTCGGCATCAAGTTCTACCGCCGCGGCAATGTCTCGCTCAAGCAGGAGCGGAATCCCGGCAAACCGCGTAAATCGGAGCAGCATATCGGCGAGATCCCGGTTTATATGACCGTCAGGCTGGCACCGCAAAAGGGCACACGCTATTGTGCCAGCGCTTCCGGCCTCCGCCACCTGAACCGCCATGTCATGACTCATTTCCGGCGGAACGACCAGAAACAGCCGACAGCCTTCTTCGTAACTGTCTTTCGGCATGGCGCGATACGCTCGAATTAGAGTTGGACGTGTCTGTCAACACAGCACCCAAAACATAACATTTGGTGCTTCAGTCGACAGGAAAAAACCGACAATCGCAAATTGCACGCTATGCGCGCATCAGTCTAAGCGGCCTTTTCAAGCTCGGTCTTCCACTGGCCTGTGGCAGCCAGAGAATTCATCTTCGCCCGGTGCGAAAATGCTGACTGTGCCGCAGCTTCGTTTTCGGCCTTGCCGCCCCACGCTTTCAGCGCGGCTGCCTGTAACGCGCGACCATATGAGAAGCTGAGTTTCCATGGAAGCTCGAACATCGAGTTCATTGCCGAAAGATGCGCGGTCGCATCCTCATCTGATTGGCCGCCCGACAGGAAGCAGATGCCGGGCACGGCTGCGGGAACAGCTCGCTTCAGACACCTGACTGTCTGCTCCGCGACTTCCTCGACGCCTGCCTGCGTGCCGCATTCAGTTCCGGAAAGCACCATGTTGGGTTTGAGGATCGTGC
>DEIT01000113.1:34234-47641 GCA_002352635.1 Hyphomicrobiaceae bacterium UBA2767
ACAATGTTTGCCTCCTGCGCCAACGCGGCATAACGCGCCAGTGCGTGGGCGTTTGTCTCAAGGCAGGTGCGTGACGGAATTCCGTTGCCAATGGTGATGACTGCGCGCCATTTCGCAAACCGCGCGCCAAGGTCGTAATACTCTGCGAAACGCTCGCGAAGCCCATCGAGGCCTTCTGTGACTTTTTCGCCGGGACAGCCAGCCAGATCCTTCGCGCCGGTATCGACTTTGATGCCGGGGATCGCGCCCGTGTCCGAAATGACCTTCGATAGCGCTGTTCCATCCTTTGCCTTTTGGCGCAGGGTCTCGTCATACAGGATCACGCCGGAGATACAGTTCGACATGGCGTCCGTCGCGCGGAACAACATTTCGCGGTAGTCGCGGCGGCTATCCTCAGTTGACTCGGCACCGATAGAATCAAACCGCTTCTTGATGGTTCCAGTGCTTTCGTCCGCCGCCAGAATTCCCTTTCCGTCCGCTACCATGGCCTGTGCGGTTGTTTCCAGCTGCGCCGTCATTTTCGCCTCCCTTGAGTGCAAGTACCCATGAATGTGTGTGTTGACGGTGAGTCCTACCCTTGCCGTGAGCAACGTCAAGAGGTGGGATACGAAAAAATGCTGGATAGCTTAAAGAAATTTGGCTGAGCAAGAAGCTGGTAGTCGGGCTAGGGTCGTTCAAGCAATGCGCTGCGGAAACGAACCCTGCACGCTGACGGTTCCATCAGCCTCTTGTAGGCTGGCGGCTCTTTGGGGTTGACCCGCAAGACGACAAACGACCTGCCGTTGCTCTCTCGCAGCATTTTTGCGCCGTCTTCAAGCTGATCTTCCCGCTCGACGGTGCTCGTCATCTTCATCCCCGCGCCAATGGCCATCTGCTCCAGGTCCACGCCGCGGCTGGTATGGCTCTTCTGGTAGCCCGTTTCGCCATAGTAACCATTGTCGACGCAGACGATGGAGAGATTGGGCGGATTGAGCACGGCAATCGTGGCGAGCGTTCCGACATTCATCAGCAATTCGCCATCGCCGGTTGCGACCAGTACGCGCTTATCAGGCTGGGCAAGCGCCAGACCGAGGCCCATGCCGGTTGCTGCACCCATGGCGCCTGCCATGGTGTAAAGGTTCGCCGCATCGTCAGTCAGGGACGCCATGTCCTTCGATGTTCCGGCAAGGCCGGAAACAATGAGGAAGTCCTTGTGATTGCCAATGACGGCAGGAACTGCCGTCTGGCGGTCGAGCTCGAAAATGGATGACGTATTCGAGGTGTCCTTCACAGCCATAGTACCTTCCTAAAACGCCTTCGCGCCAATGAGCCTTTGTGTGAGCAGCACGGCGACCGCGTTTCCCGCATTGAACACCATGGTCGCGGCGGCCTCGACTGTCGGCCCGACGTCTTCTGGTTCCGTGACTTCAAGGCAAATGACACCCATGGCTTCGAGCACAGGACGCACGGCCTGGCCCATGGCCATCTGCCAGGGATTCCCTTCGCCAAACTCGCCGCGCATGCTGACCAGCGTGAGAAGCGGAAATTGGCCGTTCTTCATCAGAGAAAGGAAATTGATGCAGTTACCAACACCGCTGCTTTGCATAAGCAGCACGGCGCGAGCGTCACCGAGATGTGCGCCCGCGGCAAGTGCTACGCCTTCTTCTTCAGTCGTGAGCGCAATCGAGTGGACGTCAGGATCGTCAATACTTAAATCGATCAGATGGGCATGGCCTGCGTCCGGCACATAGGCAACCTGGGTGACGTCATGCGCGCGCAATACGCGGTAGATGTCTTTCTGCCAATTGTCGGCTGTGTCTTTCGCGTCGCCTGACTCCCGTCGAACCTGTTCACGCGAGTGAATACAGCATGGCCGCTGGCTGCGCCAGCAGGGAAACAGAAATAGGAATGCTGCCCAAGTCTAGCGAGCGGGTTGCACCTGTGTTGTCCATTCCGTGCTTTGTGTCGCTATGACAAAGCCGTGCTTGGACCGTGTTTCATGATGCGCAGGCGCGTCGGTCATGACAAGCACAAGTCCGGGATGCATGAGCTGCAAGATCTTCCGCGCCAATGCCGGGTCCGACTGAATTCGGCTTATGACGCTCGCGTCTGTCGCGGCCAGTTTTGCATTCGATCCGGCGGGCGTGTAACCGATTGATTTCCATTGCATAGAACCCGCCTTTTTTGCCGATCCCATCAGAATGAATGTGTGGGATCCCAGCGGTTCGTTCGGCCGTACAAACTCAACTTTGTTTTTGGACAGGATGTGCCCGTCGCGCATGATGTAGAGGGTGTTGTCGGCGCGGCTGACGAGCAACGATACCGCGTGCTGCATTCCTTCGTGACGCTTCTTCGGCGGCAGTTTCTTTTTCGCCAGCTTGGAAATCGCGGCGCTCATTTCACTGCTCGCAAGTCCTGAAAGGGCGGGACCAGGATGGGTCACGACGGTTGGTTCGCTGTGATTGTCGGCGACAATAACCGGTGTGCCCACATGAGTGATCCCGAACAGCAACTCGGAAAATTTCAGGGGCATTCTGATGCAGCCATGCGATGCGGGATAGCCTGGTAAATGACCGGCATGGAGCGCGACGCCGGACCAGGTCAGCCGGTTCATGTTGGGCATCGATGCGTTGTTGTAGGTGCTCGAATGGTGGTGTTTGTCCTTTTGCAGGATGGTGAAGACGCCGGTGGGCGTTCGGTGACCGGGTTTGCCGGTGGAGCAGGTTGACACGCCGATACGAACACCGTTGCGGTAGACATGTACGCGCTGATCCGGCAGTGACACGATGATAGCGACCGGGCCCTCAGACGAGAGCTCCGGATTCCAGGAAAACTGCCCCGGCTTGAGGCCGTCATTCGCTCCACTTTTTGCAGCCAGCGCAGGGATCGCAAGGCCGGTAATGCCAGCACCCGCAAGTGCGACCGTTCCCTGCAGAAACAAACGCCGTGAAGTTCTCATTTTCATCAAATCTCTCTCGCTTAAATATTCCGATTTGCGGACGCCTATAGGCCCTAACAGGCCTGAATAAGGCAAGTTACGTTCTCTTGAGGTTCAGCTGTATCTGCGGCGGCTGGTCAAACGCCGATTGGCGGTTTGCCGAGGCGTTGACGGGGCGTTCCCAGAACACGCTCAAATGCCAGTGCAATCGACAGAAGTTTTTCCTCGCAACCGCCCGCAGCCATGCACTGCAAGCCGACCGGAATGCCGGCCTTATCCAGTCCAACGGGAAGCGTGATGGCGCAGAGGCCCAACAGATTGGCGATACAGGTGTTCTTCAATGCCATGAGGTTTGAAGCGGAATAGGATTTGGGCTCCGCCACGTCATCGAGGCGTGGAGCCGTGACCGGTACTGTCGGAGATACCAACACGTCGACCTTGCCCATATGCGCCGTCGCTGATCTGGATAGTTCGGCGATGCGTACCCGCCGTTCACCGATTTCATCGCTCTCGAGGTTCAGTGCAGTTGAGAGACGGAAGGTGATATTCGGGTCGAGCGTTTCAATCGATGCGGGCAGATCCCGCTCAAGAAACGCGCGTAATTCCGACGACACCACACTGCCTTGCCGGAACAATGCATACGCCTCTTGCGTTTTGGGCAGATCGAACCCGACAACAGTGGCGCCCATCTGCTCCAATTCGCCGATGGCCTCTTTCACGGATTCCGCAATATCGGCTGGACACTCTTCGAAGAAATGAGTTTCACAGAGACCGATGCGCAACCCGATCATGTCTGCCGGCTCGGCTACAGGACGAGATGGGCGTGCCGCGCAGTGGGCGTCGATGACCTCAAACGCGAGCGCGGCGTCCGCGACACTGCGGGTCAGAGTTCCCGGCGTGTCGAAAGTTGGGCTCAGTGGGACAATACCATCGAGCGGCCAGCGTCCTGCGGTGACCTTCAGTCCGACGGTGCCCGTCATGCTGGCCGGCACGCGGACAGACCCCGCGGTATCGGAACCGAGTGCCACGAGGGCGGAACCTTCCATCAGCGAAACGCCGGCACCCGAGCTCGATCCGCCCGCCACGCGATGGTTCTCTTCATCCCACGGGTTTCGGGGAATGGGCCAGTGAGCGTTGGTTCCGAGCCCGCCGAAGGCGAATTCGACCATGTGGGTCTTGCCCGTGACCACCGCACCCTGATCGCTTATAGAACGAACTACCGGACCTTCAGTAGACCATGCTTCCGGCAGGGCGTTCGGAGAGCCGGCGAAAGTATCGAGATAGGAAACACCAAACAGGTCTTTCACCGAGACCGGGATACCCTGCAGGGGCCCTGAGTCGCGTCCTTCAAGGAACGCCTTATCCGCAGCCTCAGCCTGGCTGCGGGCACGATCCTGGTCCCAGGTCCGGTAGGCGGACAACGTGTTACCGTAGGTGGCGTGCGCCTCGTTTGCCTGTTCAAAAAGATCGCGCGCGGAAAATTGCCCGGCACGCATGGCGTCGCCAATTTCGCTTAAGGTTTTTTCGCGCCAACTGTTGCCCACGACATGCAGTGCCTAACCAAGCTTACCCATGGCGACGGCAGTGTCACTCATGCGATTGGAGAAGCCCCACTCATTGTCATACCAGCTCATGACGCGCACGAGCGTACCTTCAATGACCTTGGTCTGGTCGAGATGGAAGATGGAGGAGTGGGGGTCGTGATTGAAGTCGATGGAGACATTCGGCTGGTCGGTGGTGCCTAGAATGCCCTTAAGCTGTTGTGACGCAGCGCGGGTAATCGCTTCGTTGATTTCCTCAGGAGTGGTCTCGCGTTTGGCCACAAATTTCAAGTCAATGACCGACACGTTCGGTGTTGGTACGCGGATTGAGACTCCGTCGAGCTTGCCATTGAGTTCCGGCAACACCAGACCAACTGCTTTGGCCGCACCCGTTGAAGTCGGGATCATAGAAAGAGCCGCCGCGCGTCCCCGATAAGGGTCCTTGTGCATGGTGTCGAGGGTTGGCTGGTCGCCCGTATAGGCGTGGATTGTCGTCATGAAGCCTTGCTCAATACCGATGGCGTCGTTCAGGACTTTGGCGACGGGGGCAAGACAGTTGGTGGTGCAGGACGCGTTGGAGACGACCGTGTGGCCATCTTCAAGCTTGTCATGGTTGACGCCGTAAACAACGGTAAGGTCGGCTCCGGTTGCCGGTGCGGAGACCAGAACGCGCTTGGCGCCGGCCTCAAGATGGGCAGACGCTTTTTCCTTGTCGGCGAAAATGCCAGTGCATTCGAGTGCGATATCGACGCCCAATTCCCTATGAGGCAAATCTTTCGGATCGCGGATTGCTGTGACCTTGATGGGACCAGCGCCGGCGTCAATCGTGTCGTCATTGACTGTGACCTCACCCGGGAAACGGCCATGGACGGAATCGAAACGAAGCAAATGGGCGTTGGTTTCAACAGGTCCCAGGTCGTTGATCGCCACGACCTCTATATCGTCGCGGCCCGATTCCACAATTGCGCGCAACACATTGCGGCCAATACGTCCAAATCCGTTGATTGCAACCCGAACTGCCATTTTCTTGTCTCCACCGGCTCTGGTCTTTAATTCTGCCTTCTCGCGGACCTGCGCTGCCATAGCGCTCCGCAGTGTGCCACCTTCTCTGAAGGCCACGCTTTAATGGTCGGATGAACCCGCTGAGTCAATTGCAAGTCGGTTGAAATGCTGCTTTGGCTGATATGATTTTGCGAAACATTCGCCAAACAGTTGACGGGTCAATCAAGCGACGCCTAATCTTTTATGTTAGTCAAACCATCATAAATCACGACCGATGGTTGGCTGTGAGGCTCGTTTTACACGCAATAAGTGTAGCTGGGGGTGGGCGTAGATGAATGATAATAAAGATATAACTGCCGCGTCAGAACGGCTTGATGCGGCGCTGAAGGCCATGGAAGAGAATGTCGCTTCCCGCCGGCACAGTGACCTGCAGCGCGAATCGCTTCAGGAACAGGTGCAAACGCTGGAGACACGGCTCGATACTGAACGTGAGTGTAATGAGAAGTTGCAAGCCGCGAACGAGGACGCAACCCAGCGGATTGACAAGGTCATGACGTCGATCGAGGGAATGCTCCAGGGCGACTAGAAAATGGCTCCAGCCAGAAAGGGGAGGCATGGCAGACGTCACAATTTCGCTCAATGGCCGCAGCTATCGTCTTGAGTGTGGCGAGGGAGAGGAAGCGCATCTGCTCGAACTCTCCGAACTGGTCGGCGAACGGCTTGGCAAGTTGCAGAAGCAGTTTGGTCAGGTGGGAGACGACCGCCTGTTGCTGATGACGGCGCTGATGTTTGCTGACGAACTCACCGAGACGGAGAAGAAACTAAGCGCTGCCAAGGAGGTCAACGCGTCAGCAGATGAGTCGATCAAGTCGGCTCAAACAAAGGTGGCCGACGAAATTGCGGCCGTTGCGGACCGCATTGAGGTGCTGAATGTGGCACTGGGCGATGATGAAGCTGCGCCTGGCAAGGACTGAGCAATGTGCCTTTCGGTCTGCCCGATTTCGGGCGGCATTTGTTGTCAGCCACTGGACTCTTAACGAATGTCTCTTACATTGCGCTTCGCAGGGCTGCGGAGCGCGTCAGGAGATGCATTCCCGGGGCCGATACGACTCCTGAGGGAGCTGACCCTGACCGGGATCGTGGTCCCGGTCACTCGGCGCCCACCTACTGACGTAGGGACCCAGGGAATCACACCTCCGACGGCTCACGCGGCCTTGCATCTTTTCCACTAGTGACATCATTGGTTTCTTCACATGACCTCATCTTCTTCCATCGATGAAGCCAAGCGGCTTCTGCGTATCGAAATGCTGGAACGTAGGAGGGCTTTAAACCCCGATGAACGCGCCGACGGTGCTGCTGCTATTGCTGCGTCTGGTCTGGGTTTCGTGGAGCCCGCTGCGGGGGCCGTGATATCGGGCTATTCGGCAATCCGGGACGAACTGGACCCCGCGCTGCTGCTCGCAGGACTTGCAAGCGCGGGACATCCGTTAGCGCTACCAGTGACGGTGGCGCGCGGCAAGGCGCTTCTCTTCCGCTGCTGGGAAGCTGGCGCGTCGCTTGAGCGGGGCGATTTTTCCGTGCCGGTACCCGGTGAAAACGCTAGCGTCGTCGTGCCCGGAATTTTGCTGGTTCCATTGCTTGCGTTTGATCTGCAGGGATATCGGCTCGGATATGGTGCCGGTTATTACGACCGCACCCTCGCACAGCTGCGTTCCGATGGTGTGATCACCGCCATCGGTCTCGCGTTCGATGTTCAGCAGGTGGAAAATGTACCCCGTGACGGGTATGACGAGCCGCTGGATTGGGTTCTGACACCATCGGGGCCGAAAAAAATTGGAAGGGTGTGAATGCGTTTGTTGTTCGTTGGCGATGTGGTCGGCCGGTCCGGGCGCACCATCGTTTCGCAAGAGTTGCCTCGGCTGCGCGAACGCACCAAGGCTGATTTTGTCATTCTTAATGGCGAGAATGCCGCTGGCGGGTTTGGCATTACCGAGGATATTTGCCAGCAGTTTCTTGATGCGGGCGCGGACGTGATCACAACTG
The DNA here is from genome assembly GCA_002352635.1 of Hyphomicrobiaceae bacterium UBA2767. GTDB lineage: Bacteria > Pseudomonadota > Alphaproteobacteria > Rhizobiales > Methyloligellaceae > UBA2767. Next base: position 41,738 of record DEIT01000113.1, read on the forward strand.
GCAACCACGTCTGGGACCAGAGAGAGGCGCTCGTGTTCATAGAGCGTCAGGAGCGTCTGCTGCGACCGATGAATTACCCACCTGGAACGCCGGGCCGCGGCGTCGGCCTGTTCAAGGCCGCAAACGGCGCTGATGTGCTGGTGATGAACCCAATGGGGCGGGTGTTCATGGCCGATCTCGATTGTCCGTTCCGCGCCGTCGAAAAAGAGATTGAGGCCTGCCAGTTGGGGCAGGGCGCGGACGCAATCGTGATAGATTTTCACGCCGAGGCGACATCAGAGAAACAGGCTATGGGCTACTTTGTCGATGGCCGGGCATCTCTCGTCGTCGGAACCCACACCCATGTACCGACTGCCGATGACCAGATCCTCACAGGCGGAACAGCCTACCTCTCGGATGCGGGCATGACGGGAAACTATGATTCCATTCTCGGAATGGTGAAGGATGAACCGCTCAACCGATTCCTGACGCGGATATCCGAACGCCGGTTTGAAGCGGCCGCCGGTGACGCCACGCTTTGCGGCGTTGCGGTTGAAACTGATGACAAGACCGGGCTGGCGAAGGCGATCTCGCCGATCCGCATTGGGGGACGGTTGCGACCGATTGAACCGGATTTCTGGAGTGAATAGGCGTTGCACAGGCTATTTCCCTGACAGCGCCCACTATGTCGGGCGAGTGGTCACCATGGATGTTCGACCAGCAAGCGACACGACATGCTCACTCAGGTTTGGCGCGGCACTGCGCCAGTTGATTTCCGGCAGTCTGAAATCGATATATTCAAATGCGACGGCAACCGTCAGGTCTGCCTGGTCGCAATCCGTGGTCAGCTGTCTCCGCGCATAGAGAATGTCCAGCCTTTCGGCAACACGAGGCAATGCGCCGAGCCAACGCTCGGTCAGCGGAGAATCGGCGCCGAACCGTCTCTGAATGACGCTGCCGAAGGCTGAATCGGTGGCGGCGCGGCCCAGACCGAGTATTTCCAGCCGTTGCGGGGCATCCGCGTAGCACATGGGCGACATCCGTGCCTCGCCCGAAATGTGAATGAGATAGTCCGCGATGCAGGAACTCTCCACCAGGTGTGTGCCGTTATCGAGGGCCAGTGCGGGGATCCTGGAAGCCGGATTGACCTCAAGCAGTTCTTCCGAAGCATTCCACGGATCGACGGTAATGAGCTCGGATTCGTTTTCCAGTCCCGTCTCAACCAAGAGCACACGGATCAGGCGGGCGTATGGCGAGGCCTCGTTCAGGAAGAGTTTCATCGGTGAAGCAAGCCCGCTCTGGAAGGTCGGCCAACCAAGGGTATTGCGGTTGCCGCGAGTGCGGCGCTGGTCATGATGAGAGACGCGGAAAAACTCTGCGTTGTGTCATAGATCCAGCCTGCCAGGGCCGGTCCGACCATTTGCCCGGTTGCGAACGCTGCAGTGATTGCGGCGATGTGGCGGTGGACGTCGCCAGCAGATGCAATTCGGTGTGCCTCCTTGATGCCGGCCATTGTGATGATCACGAATGTTCCGCCGACACATACTCCGCCGAGAATGATTGTGGCGATATGCTGATAAATGACCGGCAGTAATAAACCGGTGGCCATAACGATCTGGCTGACGGCCCAGATATGCCGATTTGAGAAATGTGCGTGCAGCCGCGCAGCCAAAAGCGTCGACAGGAACGCGGCGGCACCAAACACCGGCCAGCCCCAGCCAAAGATCAAGGGTGATTTCACTACCTCCTGTGCCATGACAGGCAGGTATGTTGCCGGGATGATGTATCCCAGGCCCATCACGCCGTAGGCAACAACGATGCTCCAAACCAATGGCGTCCGCGATGTTTCGTGCCGCTCCAGCGCCGGAAGCCTGGCCGGGATCTCGTGCCCCATTTGCGTGAACACCGCCACAGATCCTGCGAGTGCAATTACACCAAAAATCTGCCAGCTGAGCGCGCTGTCGATCTGGTTTGCCATAAAGCCGAGAGTACCCAGTCCAACCAGCGCAATTCCCGCGCCGACACCGGCAAACACCCAACCTTGCAACTGCGCTTGTCCGGCCTCTTCCAGATGCTTGATGTAGTAATTGCTCACCAGCAGCAGGGCGAAAGCACTGCAAAAGCCGCACAACCACCGGAAAATCAGCCACGCTGTGAAATTCTCGGTTAGCCCCATGCCGAGAGTGCTGACGCCAATGGTCACTAGCGATATCTGCAAAGTCCTCTTCGGGAACCGCGTAAACCTGCCGGCAAAAACGGCGCCGAGCAGATAGCCCAGGAAATGGACGGAGGCGAGGACACCGCCGTCGGAAACTGAAACCAGCCCCTCTGACAACATGAGAGGCAGCAGCGGCGTAAAGGCAAACCGTCCGATCCCCATTGCCAGTGCGAGAATCGCCATCCCTGCGAGAGCAGTTGGAAGAATGGATTTTGGCGTGGACATGGAACTCTCCGGCAATGCGAGTCAGCGGCATTTGCCGGCAGACTATATGTTCGTCTATATTAGGAAAAATGAATTCTTGTGATCACTAATTTCTCGTTTGGAGATATCTGTGCAAAGCTTGGATCTTCGGGCCCTTGAGATTTTTCGGACCGTTGCGGTGGAAGGAAGCGTCTCCAAGGCAGCCCTGAAACTGAATCGGGTACAATCTAATATCAGCACCCGCATCAAGCAGCTGGAGCAGCAACTTGAAAAGAGCCTGTTCCTCCGCCATCACAGGGGCCTGACACTAACTCCGGACGGCCAGTTGCTGCTGGCATATGCTGAGCGCTTTCTCCAACTGTCGATAGAGACCTCGGAGGCTCTGAAGGTAGACAAGCCCAATGGTGTCTTTCGGATCGGCACCATGGAGAGTACAGCTGCTTCGCGGCTGCCTGAAATTCTTGCACGCTATCATGCGCTCTATCCGGACGTTCAGATCGAACTGGAAACGGATACGGCTGGTGGGCTGATGGACCGTCTTCAAAACTATGATATTGAAATTGCCTTTGCCGCAGAACCGGTGTCTTTCGACTGGGTCAGCACGCAGGCCGTCTTCGAAGAACGACTGATCCTGATTGCTCCACAATCATTTCCATCGCTGGAAAGCACGAGCGAAATAAGTGGAAAGACGGTGGTTGCGTTTGAGGCGGGCTGCGCTTATCGCCGTTACCTTGAACAATGGCTTCTGGATGCCGGAATTGTCCCGGGCAGCATCATGGCTGTGAGTTCCTATCTTGCTATTTTCGCCTGCGTCTCCGCCGGTACGGGTTATGCCGTGGTTCCGCAATCTGTCTTGGACATCATATCCACCAAGGCACAGTTTCAGCGTTACGATCTGCCGGACGATCTATCGCGGATCAAAACATTGCTGGCGTGGCGCTCCGACTACACGTCCGCCAAGCTGAACAGCCTGAAAGAGCTGCTTCCGGCGTGTTAGGATAGGAGAAATGCCCGCTGGGCAATCGGAATGCGCGGGACGAGTTTCCAGCAATTGCGGTCCGCTTGGGGCAATCAGCTGAAATTATGCGCTTTTCGCCTTGCGTACCCTCTTGGGCTTTTTGGCTTTTTGCCGCACGCTTTCATCAGCGATCTGGTTCAGGCATTGGAGGGCAGAGTCGAGGTGGTCGATGGCCGCCTCCGCGCTGTCCTTACCGCCGAAAAGTTTTTTGTGGGCCTCAGCCATATGATCGGCCGCTTCCTCGCACATGGCTGTGAGCTTGGCGATTGTGCTGACCGTGTTGGCCGTGTCGGATCCGTTTTTCGCTTCGGCCACCAGACCTAAGACCTTATTGGTGGCAGCAGCGGTGGCTTCCTTGAGCGTCTCGGAAAGATTGAGTGGGTCCTTGGCCTTATTCGCGCGCGCCATGCCAGTCTCCTTGTGCGAATCATGCGCTGGCCCTCGCAGTGCCTGCGCTTCGTAAACCACAAAGCTAGGCGCGTGATGGTAAACGTTTTGTTAACCACGATTGCGCCTGCGTGGATGCTCTGGCCCGCGAACTGGATTCTCCGCAGCCGCACCCGTATAAGAACGCACTCGATTGACCGCACGATGTAAGGAGCCGTTAGACAGAACGGACAAGAGCTATGGCAGGCCATTCAAAATTTAAAAACATCATGCACCGCAAAGGTGCGCAGGACAAAAAGCGCTCCAAGATTTTCTCCAAGCTGGCGAAGGAAATCACCGTGGCGGCAAAATTGGGGACACCCGATCCGGATATGAATCCGAGGCTCAGAACTGCGATCCAGGCTGCCAAGGCGCAGAACATGCCGAATACAAATATCGAGCGCGCGATCAAGCGCAGTCAGGATGCGGGCGGTGAAAACTACGAGGAAGTGCGCTACGAGGGGTTTGGCGCGGGCGGCGTTGGCGTCATTATCGAGACTCTGACAGACAACCGCAACCGCACAGCGGGCGAAGTCCGATCCACCTTCTCCAAGCACGGCGGAAACCTTGGGGAGACCGGCGCGGTATCCTTCATGTTCGATCGGGTTGGCGCGATTGAATTCGCCGGTAACGCCGGATCGGCAGATGAGGTATTCGAAGCTGCCATCGAGGCCGGTGCTGAAGACGTGGAATCGAATGATGACGGCCACACCATCTATTGCGACGCGGACGCCCTGCATGAGGTGGTCAAGGCGCTTGAGACGACGCTCGGTGAGCCACTGAGTGCGGCAATCGCCTGGAAGCCGCAGAATTCAATTGAGCTTGACGACAAAAATGGCGAGACGCTTCTCAAGATGCTTGAGGCGCTGGAAGACTCAGACGATGTGCAGAATGTCTATGCCAATTTCGAGGTCTCCGACGTGCTGATGGAGAAGCTGGGCGCGTAGCCGTTCGGTCCCCTGAAATGACCCGGCAAATTTTGCCGGTTTAGCTTGACTTTTCGCGAATCGCACGCGCAGTCACATTTGGAATGTGGCCTGTTTATGGCCGATTTCGGTACAAGAACCCCGCTTTTCTGGGAAAAACTTACAGTTAAGCCCTCGTTAAATTCTTAGGCTCATAGTCCCAATATGACACGGTTTTCAGCGACTACCGCCGCCGCGCGTAGACGCTTCGACTGCGAAATTGAGGGTACAATATGAGCAAGTTCCGTAAAGCGATCATCGTTGCAGCCGCCCTGGCTATGGGCCAATCCACCACCGCAAACGCAGCCGACCTGCTGCCGCCGCCGATTGTTGAACCGGTGCCGATTCCGGAGCCCATAGTAGAATCCAGAGCATTCTACCTGCGCAGCTTTATCGGCATCACCAACCAGGAAGTCGACGACATCTCAAACCAGTTTATTGATGCCGGCGGCTTCACGATCATCGATCTGGACTTCGACAGTTCACCGCTCATCGGTCTTGGTGTTGGTTTTGAATACTCCGACAAGTTCCGGTTTGACCTAACCGGTGAATATCGCAGCAAGGCCAGCTTTACGGGGCTGGATACATTCGTTTCACCTGGCATCGGTCCTGGCGTTTCAACCAATCAGTACACTGCCAACAAATCAGAGTGGCTGTTTCTGGCGAACGGATATTGGGACATTGGAAATTTCCATGGCTTCACTCCATATGTCGGTGCCGGTATCGGTACAGCAGCGGTCACGATAGACGGATTTACCGACACAAACCTCGTGAGCAATGGCCTGGCCTACGCTGGCGATAATACAGAGTGGAATTTTGCCTGGGCGCTGCATGCCGGGTTCTCATATGACCTTACCGATGATCTGAAATTTGATTTCGGGTATCGCTATGCCGACCTGGGCGACGGAAAAACCGGCACGGTTCGGACATTCGATCCGTCAGTGGGGCCGTTCGGGCCGACCAAGCTGGAAGATATTACGTCTCATGACGTCCACTTCGGACTGCGATGGAGCTTCGGCGGAGTTGATGCCTGCTGTGCAGCGCCACACGCAGTGCCGATCGCCTACAAATAATTTCGAATTGAGTGCAAGGTG
>DEIT01000198.1:0-8013 GCA_002352635.1 Hyphomicrobiaceae bacterium UBA2767
CCGCGCGACAAGGACGATCAAGAAGCCATGTGGGAGGGGCTCATCGATGACACGTTTCAGGCCTATAGCTCGGATCATGCCCCGTATCGTTACGATGAGACGGGAAAACTGAATGCTGGGGGAAATCCGACGTTCAAACAGATTCCGAATGGCCTGCCGGGTCTTGAATTGCGGATGCCACTTCTGTTCTCCGAAGGCGTTATGACAGGCCGGCTCGGCCTCACCAAATTTGTCGAACTCACATCGACGAACATTGCGCGTCTCTACGGGCTGTATCCCAAAAAAGGACAGATTTCAGTTGGCTCCGATGCGGATATCGCAGTCTGGAATCCAGATGTGAAAAAGACGATCACCGACGAAATGGTTCACGATAATACCGGCTATACGCCGTTTGCCGGCTGGACGGTGACCGGCTGGCCGGAGTGTGTGATCAGTCGTGGGCGTGTAATTGTAAAGGATGGAGCAGCCGATGCCGCGCCTGGTTCAGGCAGACTTGCAACGCGCGAACTTTCCGATGCCGCGAAGCCCTTGGGAAGAACTGAACTCGAGATGGATGAACGCAAGAATTTCGGCGTTCGCATGCTTGGATAGCCGGAAGCCGCACGCCACAAATACGACACTGCCGTTCCGATCAACTAACACATCAGCCAAGCTCATCAGTCAGATTTGGAACTCGACTCCGTCAGGTAGTCGAAAGCGGCAAGTGCGTGGACCTGAAGAACATGCAGAAAATCTCCTATGGGCACATGCTCATCGGGCATTGACATGGTCTCCGGCGAGGGGCCGTAAACGAAAGAGGGTACGTTCTTGTAGCGGAAAAATTTGCAGTCAGTGCCGCCAATGCCGGAAATGGCTTCCGGTCGGTACTCGCTCGTCTCGGCAATCACGCGCTTCAGGATACCCATCATCTCATGCTCCGGGTCGCTGGCGGATGCTGGATTGCTTGCTGCCTCCTGCACCTCGAGCGACGCTTCCGGATAGTTCTCCAGAATAGTATCGATTTCGCTCAAGACATCGGCACGTTCGACCCCAAAGGGAAGGCGGATGTCGACCTCGATGCGGCAGTCGCCCGGGATCATGTTGACTTTCAGGCCACCGCGAATGACACCGGTGTTGACCGTAACACGCAGCGCAACATCAGCGGCGCCTTTGCCCATGACTTTATCCATGCATGCCCGGACTTCGTCGCGCGCCAGGTATTCTGCCATCTCGGTGGGCATGTCGACGGGCATATCATTCAGCCTGTCAAGGTCCGCAATGAGGCTGGCGGCGATACGATTTGCGTTTGCGCTACGGTGCGGATAGGCACCGTGGGCACCGGGTGTTTTGATGTGAAAGGTCAGACGCAACGTGCCTTTCTCAGCAAAGCGCACTGACGAAAGACCGCTCGGTTCGGAATTGAGCACGCAATCGCCGACGCAGTCTTCGGCATGATTGTCCAGCAGGTAGCGTGTCCCCCATTCGCCGCCGGTTTCTTCGTCGGAAACGGCCGTCAGAACGAGTTTGCCGGGCCAGTGATCAGTGAGACGGGAAAGGTAGATGAACGCCAGAATAGAGGCGCTGGTGCCGCACTTCATGTCTGACGCGCCACGGCCCCAGACAGCATCGTCGGAAACATCGCCCGACCAGGGACCATGGGTCCAGTTTTCGTCTTCGCCGACGGGAAAGACATCGATGTGCCCGTTAAGCACCAGATGGCGCCCGGCACCCTTGCCATTGGCGACTGCCAACAGGTTAGGCATGTGTTCTTTGGGAGCAACAACCTCGTAACCTACACCTTCAGCCTTCAGATAGTCAGCGACGAAACTGGTGGCATCGCGGGTATCGCCCGGCGGGTTGGGGGAAGGTTTTGAGAGGAAGTCGCTGAGGAAACCGACCAATTTATCTCGGTCAGCCTCAATCCAGTCGAGCAGCTGCTGGCGTGCGTCCATAGCCGTCAGGCCTTCTGCGCGCGTGCAAAGTCGGTGAGGCGATGGGCGAGTTGGCTCAAATGCCCCTGGATCTCGGCGAATCTGTCACCGCGACGATAGCTGTCTTCATCCATGTAGATGCCGCGATTGATTTCGATCTGCAGGCTGTGGATGCCGTTTTCGGGATTGCCGTGCTTGCGAACGGATTCCGCACCGATGAAGTGCTCATCTCTGGTAACGTCATAACCGAACCCTTTCAGACACTCGATCACCGCCTCCGCAAACTCGGGCTGAGTGGTGGATCCATTGCGGGTTCCGATGTCAAAATCGGAACGCACCCGCCCGGCATCGGCAACTGCCTTTCCGCCGACGCTCGACATGCTGTGGCAACTCACGTGAAATGCCACACCGTGGCTTTCGCGAAATTCCTTCAGAATTCCTGTCAGTTCGTTGTGATAGGGCCAGTAGTAATTGTCGAGCCGATGGCGCAGGTCAGCAGCGCTGATCGGCGTTTCCTGCAGCACCACATCCCCCTTGCCGCAGACGCGCGGGATCAGTCCCATGCCGCGAAGAGATTTGTCGGAGGGTTCAAGCGGTTCGCTCCACTCGCCCTCGAACCACGCGGGGTCGACGTCAAGCTCGTGCCGATTTGCGTCGATATAGACATTGGGAAACAGTGCATAAAGCCAGGTGGCGCCGTGATCGGGCGCGCCGTTATAGAGTTCTTCCACATACATCGAAACCGAACGTCGCACGGCATCGAACGGGGCTGGCGAGTGAAACTCCTGGGGGTAATTGTTGCCGCTTCTCGGAATATCGAAGACCAGCGGGGCGCCACTCTTCGTCGGTGCGCGCCGGTGCAAGACCTTGGGTCTGTAGATTTCTTCAATTTCTAATATCATGTTTTTATTCATCTTTTCATTTGAGACCAGGTGGCAGTGGGATATCGCCTGAGGTTTCGTGCAGCCGGTGCCAGGCGGCGACGGTCGCCTCCTGGGCTTCGGCGATTACCGCATTCTCATCCATGGTCAGGACTTCGCGGTCGCGCATCAGAAATCGGCCATCGACCATGACGGACTCAACGGCACTGGGGTTGCCGTAGTGGACGATGCTGGAGACGAGATTGATGATCGGGCGCAGGTGTGCCTGATTGAGGTCGAGAATTGTCAGATCTGCTTTTTTTTCATCTTCAAGCGAACCAAGGTCTGCCTCCCGGCCGAGCGCGCGTGCTGCGTTCCGCGTTGCCGCGTCGAGTGTTGCTTCAGGAGAGGGAACAACCCCACCTTCGGTTTCCCGACCCTTGCCGCCGCGATGGATGATCGAGCCGATCTTTAGTGTCTGGAGCATATCCTCGGTCATGTTGTCAGTGCCCAGCACAATATTGACTCCCGCATCCAGGATGCGTCCGATGCGCACCGGATGTGGTCCGCGGCGTGAACTGTTGGCAGGGCAATGGGCCATGTGGACGCCATGCTCTGCTAGGAGATCGATGTCGGAATCGGTGCAGTACGTCCAGTGCGCCGCGACCACATCTGAGCCAAGCCAATCATTGTCGTGGAGATATTCCGCCGGTGTGCGGTCATAGGCGGTGCGTATCTGCTTAACCTCACCTGGGCTTTGGGCCAGGTGCACGGTGCGGGTGAGGCTGTGTTTCTGTGCCAACTCGTTCAATTGACCGAGCATCCAGGGCGAACAGACGTCCGGTGCGTGAGCTGCCATCTGGCATTGAACGCGGCCGTCTTCTGTGTTGTGGAATTGCTCGACCATGGTGGCGATGCGCTCCAGAAACTCCTCACCGAAGGCGCGGTCATGTTCGTAAATTCCGTGACGGATTTTCAACGTCAGGGCGTCGGCACCGTTCTCGCTCAGCCACAATCGCATACCCGTCTCAACCATGCCTTGGGCATAGCCTGTGATGAAGCGGAACGGTTCCACCAGTGTCGTCGTGCCGCAGTGGATCGCCTCCAGGCAAGCCAGTCGCGCCAGTGCGCGGCGTTCGCCATCGGTCATGGCAAAACTGATCGGCGTCATGTAACCAAAAATGGCATCCCCCGACATGTCCTCAACGGTGCCGCGCAGCACCAGCAGAACTGCATGGGTGTGGGAGTTGATCAGCCCCGGCATCACTGCCTTGCCGGAAGCATCCATGGTCTCCATTTCAGGAAAGCGGTTGCGGAGATCTTTGCTCGAACCGACCGCGGCGATGCGGTCGCCCTGAACTGCGACAGCGCCATCATTGATGATTTCGTGGGCTGAATTGAGAGTGAGGACGGTTCCGCCTGTAATCAGCAGGCTGTCCTGTTTGTCCCCATTGGCCATATTCCACCTTTTCGGTTTTTCTTGTTTGAAATTATGGACTAAGCGCGGAGGGTGAGTCCATCTCTCTTGTCTCTCCCCACAAGGCCAGCAGATAGAAAAAGCCCGATAGCACCGTAAATCCAATGACGACGGCTATGGTCGGCCAAATGGTGCCATTCTGAATCATACCAACCGCCTGTGCGGTGAGGGCAGCGATCATCCACTGCCCAAATCCCATAAAGCCAGCGGCACTGCCGGCCAGCTTCGGGTTGATACCGATCGCGCCGGATGTTGCGCCCGGTTGGCTCATGCCATGTCCGAGAGCGATCAGACCCATGGGCAGGAATAGCGCTAATGGAACGGGCGTCAGGGCGACATTCCATACAATCATCACGGGGCAGGCAATCATTGCCAGCCCTACCCCGATAACAATCAGACGATGGATATCCCATCTGTGGGCGAACCGCGCAGTGACCAGATTTCCGATCATGTAGCCCAACGACAGGAACGGGAAATAGAGACCGTAAGCCGTCGTCGGCTGGTTCAGCACATCAACCATGATGAACGGCAGACCGGTCAACATCGCGTACCATGCCGACAGCGTACAGGTGCCGTGACCGGCATAACCCACAAACGCCGGAGATCGTAGCAGCTGGAGACCACGCCTTAACGTCGTGAAGACGTTGTCGGCGGCGCCCTTTGGGCGGGTTTCAGGAAGCCACACAAAGGCAATGGTGAAGACGACCAGACCAAGTGCCGAGGTAATCCAGAAATTTGCACGCCATCCGATGGTGACATCGATCCAGCCGCCCAGAATGGGGGTCGCGGATCCGGCCAGCGCTGTCATCATCGTGACGAAGCCAATGACCCCGGCAGCCCGACCGCGCCCGTGCAGATCGCGGGCGATCACGCGAGCAAACATCAGGCCGGCGCAACCACCGACCGCTTGTAAGGCGCGTCCTGCTGCAAGAATCTCAATGTTCTCCGCAGTCGCACAGATGACCGGCGCAATAGTATAGATTGCGAGGCCCGCCAAGATGACCCGCCGCCTGCCAAACCGGTCTGCAAGTGGTCCGTATCCCAACTGTGCAAAAGCAACTGCGCCCACATAGAGGCTGACCGTAAGCTGCACCGCGGCGTGGCTTGCGCCAAACTCGGTGATCAGACCTGGCATGGATGGCAGGAAGATCTGAAAAGCAAACGGACTGACGACGCCAAGCGTGATCAAGATGAAGGTCAGACCAGACCCCGAAATGCTCTCTTTTTTGCTTATTTCGGCCCGATACATAGTGCCAAGAATTCCGTCCTGCGGTAGACTGACAGTGTGCCACGCAACAGGACAAAAAGAAGGTGAAATCAACATGAAACTCGAACGTTTTCGCAAGTTTAACACCCGAGACGTCTATCCCGGTGGCACGCTCGACAACGACATGTGCATGACCGTTAAGGCCGGCAACAGAATCTTCCTGCGGGGCCAGACTGGCCTTGATCTTGATCAGAAAATGGTTGACCCAAATGACGCGGCCGCACAGGCCGATCAGGCTATGAAAAACGCCAAAATTCTGCTGGAGGAAGCAGGGTCGAGCCTTGATCACGTCTGCAAGGTGACCACCTATTTGACCGACCCGGCGTACCGCACCGGTGTCTACAATTCCGTTGGCGAGCACCTGAGAGGCAACCCGACAGTCGCCACCGGCCTCATCGTCAAGGGTTTGGCAATGCCTGAGATGAAGGTCGAAATCGATCTCGAAGCTGCTATCCCGGGTGAGGGCGGGCACAAAAAGTTCCGCTTGTTAAATACCCGCGATTGGTTCGGGCAGTCATCGATCAATCGTGACTCCTGCATGGTCATCAACACCGGCGATGAGATTTACCTGCGCGGTCAGACCGGCTGCGAGTTGGATGGCTCAAAAATGTATGGTCTGGGCTACACGCCAGAGGACGCAGCGGCGCAGGCCGAACAGTCCATGAAGAATGCCCGTGAGTTGCTGGAAGAAGCGGGGTCAAGCTTTGACGACGTCTGCAAGACGCGGATCTACATTGCCGACCGAGCCTATCGCGAGCCCATCTATAACGTTATCGGCAAACACTTCGGCGATACCCACCCGTGCTCCACCGGGCTGATCATGCGGGAGTTCGCGCGGCCCGAAATCCTGTTTGAGATTGACATGGCAGTCACTCTCTCCAAGGGGACGCCGCATGAGCGTTTCCGCAAGTTTCATACTGACGATGCTTACAAGGACGGCCAAAAATTAGGCAGCCGGTTTTGCAAGGCCGTGCGTGCGGGAGACCGCGTCTATTTACGCGGGCAGACCGGGACCAGCCTTGATGGTGAGTTTGTGGGTAGCGGCGATGCTGGCGCCCAGGCCGATCAGGCAATGAAGAACATAACGACATTGCTTGAGGAAGCCGGCGCGTCGCTCGACGATATTTGCAAGGTTTCGATCTATATTCTCCGCCGAGCGCATCGCGAGGCGGTCTACCAGGCGGTCGGCAAACATCTCAAGGGTGTACACCCTTGCGGCACCGGCCTCATCGTTGACGGGTTCGCCAACCCGCGCATTCTGGTTGAGATTGATGTGGACGCAGTGATCCAGAGTTAAACTTTCAACTTGGCGAAGCGGCGGTGCCGGTGACCTTGCCGTCGCGGGCAACGACGCGGCCACCTTTAAGAACAACACCTCGGCGGGGTCGTTGAGCGACTGCCTCGCCGGGTGTTTCCGCCTCGACCGTGAATAAATCGGCGCGATCTCCAACGGCAATTCCATGCCCTTCCAGGCCGAGCACCCGGCCGCCGGCGCCGCTGGCGCAATCAAGGGCGATTTCAAGGTCCTCGTCGGTGCGGTAACCAGACCGCCAGGCCAGCAGCATGGCACGCTCGAGCATGTCGCCATTGCCGAACGGCGACCAGGTGTCACGAATATTGTCGTTTCCCGCAATTACCTCTACACCGCGTTCCCGCAGCGCCTTGACCGGCGGCAGGGGAGACGCCGCACCGCCATGGGTTGCCAGTGAGACACCGGCCGCCGCCATGGCGTTTGCAGTACGGGCAAAGTCATCGGCGGATGCGGCCCCGAGGCAGAATCCGTGGCTGACCGTAACTCTGCCACCGAGACCCGAGGCGCGGGTGCGATCGCACAGGGCATTTATTTCGGCGAGGCCATCCGCGCCTGCGTCATGCAGGTGTATATCGATGCCGGTGTCGTGCTGTTCAGCGATTGCAAATAAAGTATCGAGTTGGCCATCGAGATCGTTGTCAATTGCAATCGGGTCGAGGCCGCCGAGGACGTCAGCACCATCTCCGAGTGCAGCCTCCAATAGGTCGGATGTTCCCGGTGCGCGCATGACGCCGGATTGCGGAAAGGCGACGATTTGCAGATCAACAATCTCCGCAAATTGTTCACGCACTTCCATCAGCCCATGAAGGTGCATGAGCCCATTGTCGGGATCGATATCCACGTGGGTACGAATGGCGGTTGTGCCATGGGCAACGCAGAGCCTTGCGAGATTGGATGCGCGTTCCGCCACCGGCGGCAAGGTGCCGCGCAGCGATTTCTCCGTTTCAATCCGGCTCATGCGCGTGGGGCCGGCAGGATGAGGCATCCATGGCAGTCCGGTGAGCGCCTTGTCGAGATGCATATGCCCATCGACAAGACCCGGGAGCACAAGCATGCCCTGTCCTTCAATAGGTGCGACACGGTCTTCCACAGTGGCGCGTCCTGTCGCGATTTCTGCGATGCGGCCATCCTGCATCACAATGTCTGCGACGCGGCCGTCGGCCAGGCGGACGTCGGCAAGAACGCTT
>DEIT01000198.1:8132-12345 GCA_002352635.1 Hyphomicrobiaceae bacterium UBA2767
AACCTCGCCAACGCAATCGTCAAACTTGTCCCAGACCTCATTTTGGGTGAGTGGATTCTGTTTCACACCCTTGGCGTGCTGCATGAAGAGGGTCAGCTCGCGACCATCGGTGAGGTGGAGATGTACTCTGGCGGGCTCGCGGCCATTGTCGGCGATGGGCAGTGGTTCGGGTGAGGCCATGGACATGGTGATACGGGGCACCCAGGCTTGTACTGCTGGGTCGGCGATGGCTTCGGGGTCAAAATCGGCCAGTTTGAGCGTGCCTTTCGTGACGGCGAGCGCGATGGAATACTCCATACTGAAGCGGGCTTCCATTTCGCTTTCAGGTTTTGGAAAGCGCAAATTGTCGAAACTGATTTTGTTGACCACGGTATCAACGCGCGCAATGTCGTCCGGTGAAAGGTCGTGTTCCCGCATCAACGAAATGACGCCATCAACGGCGGTATGAACACTGGCGCAGCAGGGGTGAATTTTGACCTTGAGGCCATAGCGCTCGAGCGCTGTCGGTGTGCCAAGATTGCTGGCGACATCTTCGAAACCAGGCGACCCGGATCCTGCGAACAGGTCACGAAATCCCCACGGCGCGTCGAGCGGTTCAGGGGTTGCGGTCACCCCGGCGGCAGAGAGGCGCGCGGCCATGATACCATTCTGTGCGGCGATGCCCGCATGCAGCGGCTTGGCCATGGCGCCGAACTGGAGCTTGGTGCCGCACGCCATGCTGAAGCCCAGGCTGATGGCTCTTTGTACCGCGTCCGCGTCGAGCCCCATCAACCGCGTACATGCCGCGCCGCCGGCCATAGCGCCAATCGTGCTGGTCGAATGCCAGCCTCGTTCATAGTGATCCAGATTCACGCCGTTTCCGATCGCGCAAATCATTTCGAGGCCGGCGATATAGGCATCCAATACGGCTTCGCCGCTCGCCTTCAGTTCCTCTCCCAGCGCCAACAGTGTGGGTAGCAATACGGCTGTCGCATGTCCGGCGCTGGGATGAAAATTGTCGTCAAAATCCAGCGCGTGAGCGGCAGTCCCGTTGACCAGCGCGGCGTATGGTGCGGGCAACCCTTCGCTTTGACCAACGACGCTTACCGGACCGGTTCCAAATTCCGCCACTGCCGTGAAAGTGCGTTGTGGTGCCTCGTCGGGCCCACCGGCCACCATGCAGCCGATGATGTCGATCATTGCATTGCGGGCCAATTCGAGGGCCGCCCCTTTGGCCAATGCCGGGCTCCCGGCTGTCCACTCCGCCAAGGTTCGTGTGATGGTCATTTGTTGCTGCTCCATGCGTGGAAATTGCCCGTCCGATAGTCTAGTATGCGATGCAATAAGCGAAGCTTCGAAACACGAGGCTCAGACGTCCAACGGGAGGGTATTCTGTGACATTTTCTCTGGTCGGCATGTGCCGGCGAACCGGCATGTTTGGTGCTGCTGTCACGACATCCAATATGAATGTCGGCACGCGGTGCCCGTTTGCAAAAGCCGGGGTTGGTGCCGTGCTGACCCAACATCGCACGGACAACAGGCTTGGTCCGAAGGGCATTGCATTGCTGGAGGAAGGCAAGAGCGCACCGGAGGTTATCGAAGCCCTGGTCGCGGACAATCCGACTATCGGCTGGCGTCAGCTTGCTGTCGTGGACCGCAATGGCGAAACGGGTTTCCATCATGGTGATCGCATTGCCTCGATCCACTCTGCTGCCCAGGGTGATGGCTGTTGTGCCATCGGCAATATCATTCGCAACGAAGGCGTCACCCAAAAGATGATCGATGCGTTCAGCCAGTCGTCCGACGCGCATCTGGCAGAGAGACTGCTTCTTGGGCTTGAAGCCGGGCTCAAAGCAGGCGGCGAATTCAAGCAGATCAAGTCTGCGGCATTGCTGGTGGCGCATGAGGAGTCGTTTCCCTATGTCGACCTGCGCGTCGAATTCGACCGTGCGCCTCTGGCTGAACTCCGGTTTTTGTGGGAGGCGTACTTTCCGCAAATGGACCGCTTCGTCACCCAGGTGACCGACCCCGACAGCCTGCCATATCCCGGCTGATGATCCTTGAGCTTGGAGGCCGGTCGAACATGACCGGACACTGTCAGACGACCGCAACATCCTTGCCAGCGTAGCGGATGACAGGACGCATTTTTTCCAGTTTCTTGCGCGGAATGTGGCAATAGAGCCGATGATTGCCATTGAACTCGAGAAGAGGGG
Source organism: Hyphomicrobiaceae bacterium UBA2767 (assembly GCA_002352635.1). Lineage (GTDB taxonomy): Bacteria > Pseudomonadota > Alphaproteobacteria > Rhizobiales > Methyloligellaceae > UBA2767. The sequence continues at coordinate 10,325 of DEIT01000198.1, forward strand.
GATCTTCCCGTTCGCAGATTTCGCCGACTTTGCGCGGACAGCGTGATGCGAACCGGCAACCAGCTGCGGGATTGACTGGACTGGGTACCGCACCTTCGAGGCGGATAGTCTCTTGCTCAATCGAGGGGTCGGGAATTGAAATCGCTGACAGCAAGGCTTCGGTGTAAGGGTGGTAGGGGGGCGTGAAGACCTCCTCCGGTGTGCCGATCTCGCACAACCGACCCATATACATGACCGCTACCTGATCGGAGAGATATCGCACAACTGAAAGGTCGTGCGAGATAAACATGTAAGCCGTGTCGGAGGTTTTCTGTAGCGTCACCAGCAAGTTGAGAATTGCCGCCTGGACAGACACGTCGAGCGCCGACAACGGTTCGTCGCATACAATCAGGTCAGGCTCAGCGGCGAAAGCGCGGGCCACAGCTACCCGCTGCTTTTCTCCGCCTGAAAGTTCGTGCGGGTAGCGATGTACATAAGATGCAGGAAGGTTGACGCTGCGCAGCAATGCGGCAACTCGATCCTCTTGTTCCTCTGCAGGTACCAATTCAAACAGCTGGAGCGGCCGGCGAATGGTCTCGCCGACCGACTTTTGCGGGTTCAAGGTGGCGTCCGGGTTTTGGAAGATAATCTGGATGCGCCGCCTCAGGTTCGGCCCGCGCGCGCGCGCCAGTCCTGCCAAGGCCTTTCCTTCAAACACTTGCTCGCCGGCTGTGGCCGATTGCAGCCCAACCACGGTGCGCCCGAGTGTCGTCTTGCCGCAGCCGCTTTCTCCGACAATCGCCAGTGTTTGCCCGCGCCCGACTTCCAGATCGATATCATCAACGGCATGCACCAATTTAGCCGGCGCGCCGGTTAGGAAATCCTTGAGGCCGCGACGCAGCCGGTAGTAACAACGCAGATCGTCAATATCCAACAGGGAGTCCGAAGTCTCGGCTCCGTTCGCTGATTTTACCCTGCGGGTATGACGGTCAAATTTGAACTCCGGGATATCGCGCCAACGCAGGCAGCGCACGAAATTGCTCATATCGCCGCCTATTGGATCAGCTTCGATAGGTGCCTTTTCGCAGGCCTTGCGGCGTTCACTACAGCGTGGCGCGAATATGCATCCGGTCGGCAGGTCAGCCAGGTTTGGCAGTCGTCCCTCAATGGCGCTGAGGGGGCGATCGTTCTTCGACAGATCAAGCCTTGGGATGCAGGTTAGCAAGCTTCGGGTATAGGGATGGGCAGGTTTTGAGAACACCCGCGACACCGGGCCTTCCTCAAGGATCTCGCCGGCATACATGACCGCCACGCGTTGGCAGAATCGCGCAACCACACCAAGGTTATGCGTGATGTAGAGAATGGCCGATCCATGAGTCTCCTGCAAATTGGCCACAAGGTCGAGGATATGGGCTTCGGTGGTCACGTCGAGCCCTGTTGTTGGCTCATCCATGATAAGCAGTTCCGGATTGCAGGCGAATGCCATGGCAATGAGCACCCGTTGCTGCTGCCCACCCGACAGCTCGTGCGGATAGCGGAGGAATACTCCGCGAGGGTCAGGCAATTTGACTTCTTCAAGCAGGTCGAGCACGCGCTCGCGCGTTTCACGCGTTGATGAATCGGTGTGCTCGCTTATTACCTCGGCAATCTGGTCGCCGACCCGGAAAGCCGGATTGAGCGCTGTTTGCGGGTCCTGATAGACCATCGCGATGCGCGACCCCTGTATGTGGCGCAATTCCTGAGGATTGAGGGCGAGGAGGTCGGTTTCTCCGAAATCAATTGACCCCTGCATGATGCGTCCGGCGGCATCCAGCCCGCGCATGGCTGAGAATGCAACTGAACTCTTGCCGGAACCGCTTTCACCGACCAATGCGAGGGTCTCACCGGCGCGCACCGTCAGATTGACGCCCCGCACAGCTTTGACCTCCTGGCCACGGGCAAAATAGGAGACATACAGATCTTGGATGGTCAGGACCGGCTTGCCGGGCGTTGAAGCCACAACCGCCGATGCAGCAGCTCTACTCATCGGCCGTCTTTCTGGC
>DEIT01000198.1:12447-13415 GCA_002352635.1 Hyphomicrobiaceae bacterium UBA2767
AGGGATACGACCAGCAACACAGCATAGCTGAGGCGGATGCAGGTCTCGACAATGATCGGTGGCCACACGTTGGGCAGTATCTCGCGGAAAATAATGAAGCTGTTGCTTTCGCCGCGGACTTCGGCTGCCTCGACGAATTGCACATGGCGGAGTCCGAGCGTGGCGCTGCGCACTACCCGCGCAACTTTTGGCGTGAATACGATGCCGATGCTCAGCACCGCGTTGATCTCATTTGAACCCAGAGCTGCGACAACCAGCATGGCCAGCAGAAGCCCGGGGAAAGACATCGCGATGTCCGTGAGCCGCATCAGGATTTCGTCGATCCAGCCGCCGATGTAGCCGCTAAACAGTCCGATCAAAAGACCGGCCGCGACACCGATGAGCGTGCCGGTGCCGGCCATAAACACAGTCAGGCGGGTTCCTGCGACGACGCGGCTGAATATGTCGCGGCCATACCGATCGGTGCCCAACCAGAAGTCCTCTGACGGAGGTGCCAGGCGCGTGCCAAAGTGAAACTTGTCGAACGGGTAGGGGGTAATATGGGGGCCGATAAGTGCGAGGACCATGAACAGGCCTACGACCACACCTCCGATAATCAGGCTTATCGGTACGCGACGTGGCGGCGTCACTGCGCTGTTGATCTCAATCTCGTCGGCACTGTGAATCGTCGTATCAGACATGAGCGATTGAGCCTTTCATCACGTGTACCTGATGCGCGGATCAAGCAAGGCGTAGCCGACGTCGGCCAGCGCGTTGGCAATGCAATAGCCCGCGGCAACGAACAACATACTGGCTTGCAGGAGTGGGGTATCGCGCTGCTCAATGGCAAACAGCACCAGGCTGCCAAGCCCGGGATAACTGAACACCTGTTCCACCAGAACGACGCCACCCAGCATCCAGCCGACATTAAATGCAATTACGGTCAAGGTCGGCAGCATCGCGTTACGCAAGGCATGCTTGTAGAGCAC
>DEIT01000198.1:13589-16349 GCA_002352635.1 Hyphomicrobiaceae bacterium UBA2767
GTGATCACGGTGATTGCGGTATCAATGATGCCGTTGGGGCGCACCGCAGCAATAACGCCCAGGATCAGGCTCAGTATGACTGAAAGGAGGAGAGCCGGGATGGCGAGGCGAAGCGAAAAGCCAAGGCGTTCCATCAAGATTGGACCGATGGGCGCATCCATTGCGAGGCTGCGGCCGAGATCGCCATGCAGTATGCCCCACAGCCAACCGAAATATTGCTCATACCAGGGACGGTCGAGGCCCATTTTTGCGCGCAGTATGTCATGCGCACCGCCTTCACTCTCTACCCAGGCCTCGAGAATCTGGTCCGCGGCATCACCGGGCAAAATTTGGACAATGATGAATATCATCGCCGAGATGCCGAGAAGCGTCAGGGCGAGCAAACCCGTGCGGCGGATGAGGTACTTCAGCATAACCGATCAGCCCCGTCGGTGACGTCGGTCGGGGCGGACCGCTTCGGGCCCGCCCCAACCGAGAATGTCGGTCTTCTAGCGCTCGACCCACGTTTCGCGCAGATCGACATACTGCACGGGGATGAGCTTGTAGTTCTTGACCTCTTTGCGGACGGCCGAAACATAGTTTTTGAAATAAGCGACCACATCCGGACCCTCGTTGTAGAGGATTTCCTGAACTTTGTCGTAGAGCGGCTTGCGGTCTTCAAATTTCGTCAGCGACTTGGCTTGATCCAGGAGCTTGTCAACTTCCGGATTTGAATAGCCGGTATAGTTCCAGTTGCTCTTGGTGAAGTAGAACGGCGTCAGGCTTTCGTCGATGGTTGGACGCCCGAACCAGTTGTTGTGCGACGTCGCGAACGGCTTCGGTTTCGGGATGATGTCTTTGTAAAGACGCGCGATCTCGACGCTTTCAATCTTCGTGCGGAAGCCCGACTCGGCCAGCACCTGCTGAGCCACGACGGCGGCGGGCTCAAGGCCTGGACGCTGGGTCGAGGTGTAGAGCGTGATATCTACGCCGTTAGGATATCCGGCCTCGGCCAACAGTTTCTTGGCCTTGGCGACGTCCTTTTTCCGTTGCGGCAAAGCCTTATTGTAGTACGGGTTCGATGGGCTGACAGGCGTGTCGTTTCCGAGTACGCCAAGGCCGCCGGTGGCTGCTTCCATCATGGCTTTTCGGTCAACGGCGTAGCGTAGTGCCTGACGCACACGAACATCGTTGAAGGGCTTTTCATTGACCCACATGATCAGCGGCTGGAAGGACGGTGCCGAGACGATCTTGACCTCGACATTGGGGTCCTTTTTCAGTTCGCCGATGATTTCAGACGGGGCGAAATACATGATGTCGATTTCACCCGTTTTCAATGCTGAAACCTGCGCTGCATATTCCTTGATGTAGATCTGGTGAACTTCGTCGAGATAGGGCAGTCCCTTCTCGAAATAGTTCGGATTGCGCACCAGTATTGCTTTATTGCCGGGGACGTATTCTTTCAGGATGAACGGACCACTGCCGATTGGCTTGTTGGCGATGTCATCCACGTTTTCCTTGGCGATAATGCGCGAAAACGTATTGCCCAGTTGCAAGGCCAGATCGGCATAGGGGCCTTTCAGCTTGAACACCACCGTGTGGTCGTCCTTGGCAATGACCTCCTTGATCGGTCCAAGTGCCTTGGCGCCCTTGCTGGCAGTTTTCGGGTCAAGGATGCGGTCAATCGAGAATTTCACATCTGAAGCGACAACCGGACGTCCGTTGGAAAACTTGGCGTCCTTGCGCAAATGAAATGTCCACTCGCTGCCGTCTGCGTTGGTTTCCCATTTATGAGCGAGTTGCGGTTCCGGCTTCAACTCATGGCTGATCCGGGTCAGATTGCTAAAGATCAAGGCAGTCAACATATAGCCATCGCCCGTCCGCGTCCGTGCCGGGTCGAGGCCCGGTTTCACGCTTGGTGTCGCGAACTTAAGCACGCCGCCCCGCTTTTGGGCATCTGCCGATCCAAAGCTCACGGCAAGCACCAGTATGGCGGCTAAAATCGTGCCAACTTTTTTGTACATTTCTTCTCTCCTGTTCTTCGCCCTCCCTTTGAAGCGGGCGTGGTGTGCTGGGCATACCTCGGGCATTTTTACCTTCTGTTTTGATTGTCAGACGGCGATATTGGGTTCAAACAATCATAAGGTCGAATAAATTATGCCAAGAGCCGTATAACCAGTGCTTATTTGCACGGTATGTGCTTCCCGCTGTCATGGCCCGTGTCTCCAGTTTTCAGTCACTGATGACATTCCGGCGGGTCGATTCAACGCCTGTTTTCTTGTTCCGACAAAATCATAGTCTGTCAGAATTGCGGGTGAAGCAAATACACAGCCTATAACCTCCGATAATACGACCAGTGAAATTCGTTATTCGACACTGGAACCAGAGTCCGTGGATAACAGATCGATGACCCGCATTTCATCAGATCATGTCGACGGAGTTGGCTTAACTGCGTTTCTCTCGGAACTCGTCAGAGCACCTTCGGTCAATCCACCTGGCAATGAAGGACCGGTGGCGCAGTTGATGGCAACCAAGCTTGGGTCACTTGGTTTTGAAACAACCATCGTCGAAGCAGCACCCGCTCGCCCAAGCGTTATTGGTCGTCTGCCGGGGGCCGGCGACGGGCCAACACTGATGTTCAACGGCCACATGGACGTTCAACCACCGGGAAATCACTGGTCTCGCGATCCCTTCGCCGCAATTGTCGAAGGCCGCAGGCTCTACGGCCAGGGGTCCATGGACATGAAGGCGGGTCTGACAGCAATCGTATTTGCAGTCGAT
>DEIT01000198.1:16506-22695 GCA_002352635.1 Hyphomicrobiaceae bacterium UBA2767
TAACCGTGTCAGGGAAATCCGCACACGGTGGCAGGCCGTGGCTCGGCGTCAATGCAGTATCGAAGGCAGCGCGTATCATCGCTGCCTTCGAGGATGAACTCCTCCCCAGTCTACAGGACCGTACTCATCCCCTGTTGCCCGCACCTACCATCAACATTGGGGGATTGATGGGTGGTACCAAGTTCAATCTTGTCGCTGACCTTGCCGTGATACAGCTCGATCGCCGCCTGGTGCCAGGCGAGGATGTGGACGCAGCGGAATCCGAAATCGCCGAACTTTGCGCAGCATTGATTGCGGCTGATAGCGAAGACTGGTCGGTTGAGGTCAAACGGGTCATGCATGTGACACCCGGTGAGATCGACCCCGAAGCGCCTATTGTCAAGGCCTGCCGGGCGGCCCATCGTACTGTCACCGGGGAAGATGCCGCGATCGGCTCGACCGCCGGTTTTGAAGATGCCCACTTCCTGCTCGATGCCGGCATTCCCACAGCCATGTATGGGCCTTACCGTCGCACTGCTGCAAACGAAGATCCGCATTTCACGGTTTCGGGCATGGCTGACGAGTCTGTCGATCTCGACGATGTGGCTCGCGCTGCGCGTATCTATGCTCAATTGATGATCGACCTGCTGGGAGTATCGCCATGAGTTACACGACCACCTGGGAAGAAATTAAAAGCCACTACAGGGTCAAGGATCGCACCTTCCCCATGCTGGAGGAGGATATGCCGACCTTCATGGGCGTGCCGCACGCACAAACGGCGGAGGACCTCGCAGGTGCCGATGTCGTTATCATCGGTGCGCCCTATGTTGCCGGCGCCAAGGGCAAGTATGCCGGTGTCGACAAGTCGGAATGGGTGCTGGCACCGAAGCGGGTACGGCAGCAGTCGATCCGCTACCCATCGGGTTATGTGCAGGACTTTGATCTCGATATCTTCGAACATCTCAAGGTGGTTGATTTCGGAGATGCCGAAATCCCACCGGAGGTAAATCTGGATCCGACGGCGGATAATATCCTCAAGGCGCAGGCAGCGGTCGAGGCCAAGGTCGGTGCGGTGCTCGACGCCGGTGCAATCCCCGTCGTTGTCGGCCAGAACTCGCCCTGTGGTTCTTATGCCATCGCCAAGCCGATTGCCGAACGCGCGGCAGGCAAGGTCGGCATGATCAGTCTCGACACCCATTGGGATGCCAAACCTATCGACTGGCTGACCAAGGATCCGCGTATTGCCGGCAGCGGCAACTGGAAAGCAAAGACATACGAATTTCACAATAACTTTTCGATCCCCAATCTGGTGGATATCGGCGAGCGCGGGATGCTGGAATCAAAAGAGATCGTTCGCCATTTCCTAGAGCGCGGCGCCCGGTTTATCCCTATGTGGGAGGTGCGAAGGACGCTTGGCATCGACGGCCTGTGCCGCGAATTGCGACACGCTTACGAGGGTACCGACGCCGTCTATGTTCACTTCGACATGGATGTGATCGGGGGTGCCGGACCAGCACCCGGCGATATTCTGGGCGATCTCGCGGAGCCTATCGGCATGAGCGACTTTGAGGTCATTTGCGTCGCACACGAGATCGGTCTGCGCGGCCTGACCGGCATGTCCTTCATTTGCATCCCGCCGGGTTCGGCTGTCGTCTATCGCATGATCGTCTATATCATCGCCTACCTCATGGTGGGCCTCATTCAAGGCCGTAAGGCCGCCGTAACGGAGGGTCAGTCCCATTAGCAGCAAGGACGATGTATTTCTTGAAGAGGCGCGGCTCGGGCCACGTTCGCAGGCACTGATCGATTGCGAGGAAATTCCGCATATCCCCCCAATGGTGCGGCGATTTCGCGAATATGTGCTGGTTGACCTAGCGCACGCGGTGATGCTGAGCGAAACTGGCATTCTTACGCCCGAGCGCGGCGCCAAGCTGCTTGGCGGCCTGCTTGAAATCCACGACAGCAAGGGTGAGGGGTTTCCCTGGCTACCGCAGGCAGGCTCTTTCCTGGTGCAGGTTGAGCATTACCTTGGTGAGCGGATCGGCGAGGACATTGCCGGACGTCTGCAGACCGGCCGCAGCCGAAACGACCAGTATGCTGCCGCCGACCGCATTTACCTGAGAGACCTGCTGCTCGCGGTAGCCGACGAGGTGACGCGCCTGCAGAGTGCCGTTCTCGATCAGGTGGAACGTCATGCTGCGACGCTGATGCCGGGATATACCCACCTGCAGCATGCTCAACCCACTTCTTTCGGTCATCACCTGATGCGCTATGGCGCGGCGTTTGACCGCGATTTGGCGCGGTTGGGAGATACCTATGGCCGCGCCAATCTTTCCAGCCTTGGTGGTGCGGCCATGGCCGGCACATCGTGGCCGGTCGATCGCCGCCGCACCGCTGAGCTCCTCGGCCACGACGACATCGTGGTCAATTCCTCAGACGCTGGCCTCTTTGCCCGCGACTATATTGAGGAGACCGTTGCTACACTCTCGGTAGTGATGTCGAATCTGGGGCGCCTCGCGGGCGACTTGTATGTCTGGCATTCTTGGGAATTCGGGTATGTCGAGGTTGCAGATGGCTTGGCGGGCACCTCCAGCATTATGCCGCAGAAGAAAAACCCGCATGCACTAGAGCGTATCAAGTCGCTTGCAGGGCAGGCGGTGGGCTGGTTCCCTGGGGTCATGGCCTGCCAGCATGGTGTTGTGTCCACGGACCTGGACCTCTGCTTTGCCGATGACCTGCTGCTGGGCATCGGCGATGCCACCCTGCAGGCGCTTCGGCTCGGCGGTGAAACGGTAGCGACGCTCACCGTACATGAGGATCGAATGGCCAATGCGGCCGGTGCATTCTGGAGCACTACGAGCCATCTTGCCGATGAGTTGGTGCGCCGCTACGACCTGCCATTCCGCTCTGCCCATCATGTGGTCGGCCGCTTCGTGCGCGACAGTATCGCCGCGGGGCTCACTCCCGCCGACGTGCGGGCTGAAGATTTGGCCAGAGCCGGGCGCGAAATGGCCGATACGGTCATTGATTTGCAGGTGGATGAGCTGCGCGACATCATGGACGCCAGCGCCTTCCTGAAAAGCCGTGTCACAACGGGCAGCGTCCACCCGGATGAAACCCGCGCTCATTGCGCTCACCTCGTTGAGGTTCTGGACGAACGCCGAGTGGAATGGAAAGCCCGCCGGGATCAGGTTGAGAGTGCGGAAAAGGCTCTGCTGCAACGTGCGCGCGAACTGGCTGCCGGGTGATGGTCGAAGTGGTTCCCCATGGATAAGAGAAGTCACGATACGCTGAGCATCGAGCAAAGCCCTAGTGTCGCCATGTCGAAATTTGTCGCTGGCCTCGATCTGGACCGAGTGCCGGAGGACGTGGTTGCCTATGCGCGGGTGTTGACGCTCGATCTTTTGGGGGCCGCGCTTGCCGGCGTTGATACAGCAGAGACCCAAGCCATGTTGTCCGCAGCCGAAGGCTTTGCACCAACACAGGGGCCGTGTGCAATCTGGGGTACGGCGCACACGACCACGGCGGCCGCCGCAGCGCTCGTTAACGGCGTCATCGCCCATGCTCAGGAATTGGATGACTTTGGTGGCGCTGATCATTCGGGTGCCGTTGTCATTCCGGCCGTACTGGCTGTCGCTGAATCTGAAGGAACCAAAGACGGTGGCCGTGTTCTGGAGGCCATCATTGCTGGCTATGACGTCGCCTTGCGGGTGCTGGAGGGTGCGGGCGGTTACCGTGCCCACAATGTCGGCGGCGGCTGGCACTCCACCGGCACTTGCGGCAGTTTTGGTGCCGCCGCTGCCGCCGCTCGGATGCTCCGCTTGGATGCCGAGAAGACGGCCTGGGCGCTCGGCATTGCCGGCAGTTTTACCGGAGGCATCTGGGCCTTTCTCGCGGATGGTTCCATGAGCAAGCGCTATCACACTGGTCGTGCTGCCGAGATCGGCGTGACCGCAGCATATATGGCGCGGGCGGGTTTCACGGGACCCACACGCGTGCTCGATGCGGAGTATGGAGGATTTCTCGCAGCCTATTGCGACGAGAGGGCGCAACCGGAAGCTTTCACCGAAGGTCTCGGCCGGGAATACCGGATCATGAAGAGTGGCATCAAGCCCTACGCGGCCTGCCGCGGTCTGCACGCCGCGCTGGATGTCGTGCTGCGGTTCAGGGCTGAACACGGCCTGACGGCCGACGACATCAAGAGCATCAACCTGCGTTGCAGCGAGGCGAACAAGCTCTCCATCGGTGATCCGGATCCGCAGACCCGCCTGGCGGCGCAGATGAGCCTGCCGTATGGCGTGGCTGTGGGGCTGGTCACTGGGCGCGCTTCGCTGGCTGAATTCGAGGAGCGCTGGGTCAATGATGCCACTGTGCGCAAGCTTATGAGTCGCGTTACCATGACCGTCGATCCCGATCAGGATGAGAATGCGGAACCGGTGGTCGAAGTCATCACCACCGATGGTATGCGGTTGAGAGGCCATGAGCCGGTTGGTCTCGGTGACCCACGCAATCCGTTGACGACACAACAAGTGGTCGCGAAGTATCGGGACCTGGCGCCGCGAGCGCTGTCGGCGGACGCGGTCGAAACTCTGGAAGCGGCAGTATTCGATTTGCCGGCACCTGATAGCCTGAACAGGCTCCTGGCGTCCCTGCGCCGATCCGATTGAACAAAGAAAGGCTACCCCTTGGACAGTCAACGGTTGCTCGACTCCATCGACGCCACCGAAGCCCTCGAATTTCTCGCCAAAATGATACGGTTCAAGAGTTACAGCGGCGAACCCGGCGAGAGCGAGCTGGCGCGGTTCATGGTTGAGCACATGCAGGCCCTGGGACTGACCGCGGAATTGCAGCCAGTCGAGGCGGAGCGTTTCAACGCCATCGGCACCCTCAAGGGAACTGGCGGTGGCCAAAGCCTGTTGTTTAACGGCCATATGGATACCAACCCGGTGACTGAGGGTTGGACCGTTGATCCCTGGGGCGGGCTCTATGATGAAGAGTTCATCTACGGTATCGGCGTTTCCAACATGAAGGCGGGGGACGCTGCTGCGTTCATGGCTGTGAAAGTCCTGGTGGACGCGGGTATCGCTCTAAAGGGCGACGTGGTGCTCGAGTATGTTGTCGGTGAGTTGCAGGGCGGTGTCGGTACCGTCAAGGCGATTGATGCAGGTATTCGCGCTGATTGCTTTATCAACATGGAACCGACCGATCTCAACGGCCTGACGCTGCATGCCGGCAGTTTCAACGTGGAGATTGAACTCACTGGCATCACCCGCCATGTCTCGAAACGCGAGGAGGCAGTCGACGCTGTTGCCGCGGCGGCTGCACTGGTGCCGCGTTTCAATGCCATGAGTTTTTCCGGCGCGGCCAACCAGGACCACGCCGCCGTCAACCGCGCCAATATTGGCGTAATTCGAGGTTCCCTTTCTCCTGAATTTCATGACTGGCGCCCGCCACAAATTGCCGATTTCACACGTCTTGCGGGCACCGTCCGTTATGGACCCAGTCAGTCGGAAGAAAGTGTGCTGGCAGATATTCGCGTCTTGCTGGATGAATTGGTGGCCGATTTCCCGGGACTGCAGACGACTGTCGTGAAGCAACACGCCGGCAAACGGCCTTCAATGTTGCCGTTCGAAGTTGAGCCCGACGCCCCCATCGTCAAGGCCGTGGGCCGCGCCTTCCACCAGGTTCGCGGCGTCGATCAGAAACAAGGCCCGGTGCGACCATGTTGCTTCTACGGCACTGATGCGGCGCATTTGAAACACCGGGCCGGAATGTCCGGCATCGTTTGTGGCCCAGGTGGACGCTACAACACGATGCCCGATGAGCGGGTCGACATCCCTGATTACCTTGACATGATCCGCGTCTACCTGCTGGCCATTCTTGATATTTGCGAGACCGAATAGTGCTTTTTCCTCAAGAAGAATATGAAGAACGTCTTGTGCGGCTGCGTGTCCTCATGGCCGAACGCAATGCGACAATCGTCATCGTGGACGAGGCCGAGATGTTGCACTATTTCACCGGCTTTGCGATTTCCGAGAATCTGTACCGGGCAGCGGTGATCACCCGCGCGGGCCCTCCGACGATGATCGTCCGAAAACTCGACGAGCAGCCGTTCCTTAAGGCTGCCTGGTTCGACAACCGGCGAACCTTTGATGATCTGGAAGACCCGGTCGCGGTCATGTCTGAACTCATCGAGCATTTGGGTGGCGC
>DEIT01000198.1:22863-24219 GCA_002352635.1 Hyphomicrobiaceae bacterium UBA2767
CTGGTGCCTCTTCGCGCACTGCTGCTGCAGTCGCTTCTTCATCTTTCATAGAATTGGGTGCCGATTTCGGACGAACCGGCCCGATTACTGTTGGTAAGGGCTGGAACTTCATGCATGGCAAACTGTCAGATGATCCGCTTGAACCCGGTGATGTGTTGCACCTGGAGCTGGTGCCGAAGGTTAGTGGGTATTGCGCGCGCTTGATGCGGCCGGCGGTGATGGATGAGCCATCTGCGAAGTTGTTCGATGCGGCCACCGCGTTGATCGAGGTTCAGGATCGCCAGATTGCCGCAATGGTTCCAGGAGCGGTCGCAAGCGAAGTCGACGCCATCATGCGCCAGGGCGCTCTCGATGCGGGCCTGCGCCAGACCTACGTTAACAATACAGGTTACACGCTTGGCTATTATTTCGAGCAAGCGCCACGTACCAGCGATTTCACACGACTGTTTACGCCTGAAGCCGATTGGCAGCTTGAGAAGGGTATGGCCTTCCATATGTACACATCCGCCGATGCCGGCATCGCATTTAGCGAGACGGTATTGGTGGGTGAAGAAGGCCCGGAGCGCCTGACCACGACGACGCGGAAACTGTTTCAGTGCGGAGAAGGGGCATGATCGCGGATATCGTTGAAAAGGTTAGGGGAGACGAGCACCTCATGCGGGATTTTGCCGCCATCTGCGATAGCGGTGGGCGTTTGGCCGGTACCGAGAGCGAAGGCGCGGCGCGGGAATATCTCAGCACACGTCTTGAGGAGGTGACAGGTGTCGCGCCGACACGCGCGGCCTTCGACTATTCAGGCTGGTCGCGCGGAGAGGCCAGGCTTGAGCGGCTTGATGGCATGGGTGGAGCGCTCCCCTGCGTTTCGCTCGTGCGATCTCCGGCAACACCAACCGGGGGCATGGAGGCCGAATTCATTGATCTGGGTCGGGGCACCGAAGAGGACTTCGTGGCCCGGGCGGCCGATGTTGAGGGAAAGATCGTTCTGGTGCGCCATGAATACATGTTCGCGACCGATACAGTGCATCGTCGCCGCAAGTATCAATGGGCCATGGATCACGGAGCTGTCGGGTTCCTGATTGCTTGCCATCTGCCGGGAGTGGGGCCGGTAACCGGGTCGTCCGGGGCGACGCCGGAGCGTGGGATCCCGGCCGCCGGCATCAGCGCGGAGACGGCTCAAATTCTGACAGAAGGCGGCCCTGTCAAGATCCGGATGACCATTGAAGCGGAGGAGAAGCCAAGTCAAACGGCCAACCTGATCCTCGACCTTCCAGGTGCGGAGCCTGAATGGGTCGTGCTCTCAGCCCATATCGACGGACATCATCTGGCTGAAAGCGCCATGGACAACGCGACAGGGCT
>DEIT01000198.1:24396-27241 GCA_002352635.1 Hyphomicrobiaceae bacterium UBA2767
CCGCTCATGGCCAATTCCGACCATTACAATTTCGCATGCCATGGTATCCCCGCCACGCGTCTGGTCGCCGGGTTCGATGAACCGTCGTCTGATATCAAGTATGTGCTGACGCCGTCCGATACCCGCGACAAGGTCAGGTCAGAAGATTTGCGTCGCGCCGCTGCACTCACCGCTACCTTGGTTGTCGAAGCCTGTCAGGCTGACGAGCTGGAACTGCAGTAGGGCCGGTATCGGTGTGATCGCGAGGCTTTTCTCGCTGTCCAAAAGTCTTCAGTCGAAATACCCCGCCCGGACTGCCTTGCCGATGAGATTGCAGATCAGCCGGACGGCGGTGACGCTGGTAATGGCGTTGAGATCGCGGCTGGGCGTGATTTCAACGACATCCATTCCAACAACCCGCCCCTTGGCCACCAGGCCGTGGATCAGCGTGCGCATTTGCGGATAGGTGACGCCGCCCGGCGCCGGTCCGGCAACAGCTGGCGCAATCGTCGGATCCAGGCCATCGGCATCGACGGTGAGGTAGTATGTGCCACCAGCCGGGATGCGCTCCAGTATGGCTGCCATTCCGACTTCCTGCAGTTCGATATCGGAGATCAAGTGGGCGCCATAGGCCTGAGCCGCCTCAACCTCTTCCGGCCGGGCACTGCCCGCGGAGCGTAACCCGATCTGGAAGATCTCGCCGATATGATCCATCTCCGACGCGCGGCGGATGGTGCTGGAGAGGCCCTGCCGCACACCGTTCATCTCCTCGCGCCAGTCGATATGCGCATCAACCTGTATCAGCGTGATCGGCCCGTCCAGATCGGGCAGTGAGGTGAGCCCGCGAAACACGGGGATCGGTACGGCGTGATCGCCGCCGAGCGAAATGATCATGGCACCTGTCGAGACGATCTTGCGGACAGCTTCCTCTGACAACCGGAGATGCTTTTCCATGTCCAGCTGATCACCCGGCACATCGCCGCAATCAACGATGCGGATATCCTTTCCGTCGAGCAAAGCCCCTCCGACGTCGAAGTCGTAGCGTTCGATTCCGCGCAGGGCCCGTTGCCAGGCACGCCGGATCGCGGTTGGCGCGTTGGCTTGATCGTTATTGGCATCCTCCATGGAGTAGGGAGCTCCGAATGGAAGCCCCAGAACGGCCACGTGAGCACCAATCTCGTTGAGCGTATCCAGGTCCAGAACGAGAGGGGCATCGAACAGGGTGTGGAATTCGCGACGTGGTTCAATGGTGAGGGTCTCGGACATTTTTTGGTCTCCAGCGGTGGGACGAGGTGGGGCGGAATGAGGGCGTTCAACGCCGGGAGGCGTTGCGACATTTCCTCACTCTAACCCTCAACGTCTTCGAAAATCATCTATTTGTTGGTTTCTGCGTCCGACCTGCGGGCCGTCGTGCCAAATTCAACGACAAGGTGGTTCGACAGACAGGCGCGCTGATATTGAGTGGATAAACAGCCCGTCCGATCGAACCGCTTGCTCTGGGCCGCGAACGAACTTCTAAGACGTGTCCGGGGCACAACACAACAGGACCAGGCAGTCATACATCACCTGGGCTGCCAATTGCGCGGTCGCGCCCGCAACGTCATGCGGCGGACTGACGGTGTTAATGTCGAACGCGACGAAGCGGAGGCCTGCCAGGCTGCGAAGCAGGCGCAATCCTTCTTCTGCACCGGGGCCACCGGGTATCGGCGCACACACCCCGGGAGCGCATGAAGGATCAAAGAAGTCCATGTCCCAACACAAATAGACAGGCCGTCCGGCGAGCCGGTCTTTGATCTTCGCCGTGACGTCATCGACGCCGCGCGTCCTCAACTCCTCGTAGGTGATGAGGCCGTAGCCCATCTCGCGAGCAATGTCGAAAATGCCGGGGTTGTAGAAGGTGCCCCGCATGCCAAGGTGAAGCGAAGTCGCCACGTCCACCAGACCCTCATTTGCTGCGCGGACAAACGTGTTTCCGGTCGCCTTCAGGCGGCCTTCGCCAGGATTTGCGTCGGTATGAGAATCGACATGCAGAACAACAAGATCCGGATGGAGATTGGCCATGGCCCGCAACTGCCCAAGCGTCACGCTGCCATCGCCCCCCATGCAAACTGGCACTGCTCCGGCATTGGCGATGAGGCCTACCGCTTTCTCGATATGTGCTTCGGCATCATCCAGCATGCTTGGCACCAGCTTGACGTCGCCACAGTCGATTGCGCGAAGCTGCTCAAGTGGATCGAAGTCAGCGTCTGGCGGCCGGTAGCGGCGGATCAGGCGTGATGCCTCGCGGATTGCGCGCGGCCCGTCACGGGCCCCGACACGGTGGGGGTGAGTGCCGTTGTCATAAGGGATGCCGAGAACTGCCGCTCGCCGGTTCGACAGGTCATGGCCATAGTCGATGCCCATAAAAGTGCCGGGCGGTTTAAAGATTTCACTGTCGAAGACGTCGGTCATGGCCACGACCTTAAGCTGACTCGTCAGTGATAATCATCAGCTTTTTTTCGCAACATCCGATCCACGATACCAATGAGTTGTCGGTATGTAGCTAACTACTGGCGGGGCCCAGTGAGTCGCGTTCTATGATCTCTGTTTCAAATTCATGGCCACGGACAGCATACTGTTGAGACTTCATTTCGAGCAGGCATTCTGCAGCGGCAACGCCCATTCTGCGATGAGGCACATGCACCGTGGTCAACTTCGGTTCGATGACCGAGGCCAGCTCGATATCGTCAAAACCCACCACCGATATGTCTTCCGGGACCCGAAGGCCACGCTCCTTGGACCTCAGTATCGCGCCCGCCGCAAGCACATCGTTGCCGCAGATTATCGCGGTCAGTTGCGGAGCCTCCTTGAGCAGTTCGTCCAGGGC
>DEIT01000225.1 GCA_002352635.1 Hyphomicrobiaceae bacterium UBA2767
GCTCGCGGCAAAAAGATCTGGGAGGACAAATCCTGCGTCAATTGCCACACGATTTTGGGTGAAGGCGCTTATTTTGCTCCCGAACTCGGCAATGTATGGGTTCGTTACGGCGGTAAAGACAATCCCGAAGGTGCCAGAGAAGCGCTCAAGAGCTGGATGAAAAACCAGCCGACCGGCATCGCCGGTCGTCGGCAGATGCCGCAATTCAACCTGTCGGACAAAGAGCTTGATGATCTTGCCGATTTCTTGAAATGGGTAAGCACCATCGATACCAATGGCTGGCCGCCAAATGATGCGGGTTAAGGAGACAAGCTCATGAAATATGAAACACAAAAAATAGCCATGGCCTATTTCGCCGTCGCCATGGGATTGTTCGCCATTCAGGTTCTCGGTGGCCTGCTGGCCGGTTACATCTATATCGCTCCAAATTTCCTGTCTGATCTTATGCCGTTCAATGTAGTTCGTATGCTGCACACCAATGCTCTGGTCGTCTGGCTACTGCTTGGCTTTTTTGGCGCAACCTATTATCTCGTTCCCGAAGAATCCGAGCGTGAAATATACAGCCCGAAGATAGCCTATCTGCAATTGGCACTTTTGGTTTTCGGAACGCTCGGTGCGGTCGTTACCTATGTCTTCAATCTCTTTGAAGGCAATTTTTTCCTCGGGCTCCAGGGGCGCGAATTCCTCGAACAGCCCCTGTGGGTCAAGCTCGGCATAGTCGTGGCCGCATTGATGTTTCTCTACAATGTTACAATGACGGTTCTGCAAGGCCGCAAAACAGCGATCACCAATGTGTTGCTGCTCGGTCTTTGGGGGATCGCGATTTTCTTCCTCTTCGGTCTTTATGTGCCTGACAATCTGGCGCTCGATAAAATGTACTGGTGGTATGTCGTTCATCTGTGGGTGGAAGGCACCTGGGAGCTGGTAATGGCATCGATCCTCGCCTTCCTGATGCTCAAGTTAACGGGCGTCGACCGCGAAGTGGTGGAAAAATGGATTTACGTCATCGTCGCCCTGTCACTTTTCTCGGGCGTTCTCGGCACGGGCCATCACTATTACTGGATCGGCACGCCGAAATACTGGACCTGGATCGGTTCGATCTTTTCCGCCATGGAAGTGGTGCCGTTCTTTGTCATGGTACTCTTCAGCTTCACCATGGTGTGGAAGGGCGGACGCGAACATCCCAACAAGGCCGCTGTCCTGTGGGCGCTCGGCGCTGCGGTGATGGCCTTTTTTGGCGCCGGTGTCTGGGGCTTTATGCACACCTTGCACGGAGTTAATTACTACACTCACGGTACGCAGATTACACCGGCACACGGTCACCTCGCTTTCTTCGGTGCCTATGTTTCCATAAATCTGGCCATCATCACCTATGCCATGCCTTACCTTTTGAAGCGCGAGCCTTATAATCAGGTGTTGAATATGGTCAGCTTCTGGATCATGAACAGTTCAATGGCTTTCATGACCTTCGTTCTGACCTTTGCCGGTGCCATTCAGACCCATCTGCAGCGCGTCAATGGCGAAGCCTATATGGATGTTCAGGATCAACTGCATCTGTTCTATATAATGCGATTTGGAGCAGGCGCCGTCTTTGTTATCGGTGCAGTGCTGTTTATTTATGCGATCTTCGTACCGCGCAAGGAGTTGATTTCGGCGGGAGCGCCGGCAGCCGCAGAGTAGGACCGTTTAGTGACTATGCTTGAGAAAGGCAAACCGATCGCCGAAAAGACCGTGCCCTTTTATCACCCGACCGGTGATGAGTGCGCGGTCTTTGAGCGAGCCTTTCGCCTGAAACTGCCATTACTACTTAAAGGTCCGACGGGATGCGGCAAGACGCGCTATGTCAGCCATATGGCGGCAAAACTCGGACTGCCGCTCAACACCGTATCCTGTCATGACGATCTGGCGGCCGCCGACCTCACCGGTCGCTATCTTCTGAAAGGCGGCGAGACGGTATGGGCGGACGGTCCATTGACGGCTGCGGTGCGCCATGGTGGCGTTTGTTATCTCGACGAAGTCGTCGAGGCGCGTAAAGACGTTACCGTTGTCATTCACCCGCTAACCGATGACCGACGTATTTTGCCGCTCGACCGGACGGGCGAAACGCTCGAAGCGCCGGATGATTTTATGCTGGTGGTGTCTTATAACCCGGGCTATCAGAATATTCTCAAATCACTGAAGCCCAGCACGCGGCAACGCTTTCTGGCGCTCGAATTTGATTTTCCGCCGCCTCAAACAGAAACCATGATCATTGCACGCGAAAGCGGTCTTGACGAAGGCAAATGCAACCTGCTGGTGCGTCTGGCGGGCAAATTGCGTGGCCTCAAGGGGCAGGATCTCGAGGAAGGCGTTTCCACAAGACTGCTTGTCTATTGCGCCTCGCTCATGGCCGACGGCATGGATGGGGACCGCGCCATTGACGTGGCATTGATCGAACCCTTGAGTGACGATCCGGATGTGAAGACCGGGCTTAAGGATATCGTCCAGGCAATCTACGGGTAGGGCGTATTATTATGGCTGGTTTTGCCTCTTTGTTTGAGCCTGAAGAACTTATCGGGTCGGTCTGGCACCGTATAATAGGCAATGCGGGCAGCGAACTCCGATATCCCGATGCCGCCATGTCCCTGCAACATGTTCAACACCGGCTGGAAATCATGTTTCGCGGACTGGGGGGCAGTGCGGGCGTCGAAATCAAGGCGATCGCCCCTGAAACCGTCAATTACCGAAAAAGTCTGCTGGCGCGGATCGGGCATGGCTCGACGGCAGTGACACATGCGCGCTTTGATGGCGACTTTTTGTTTTTGCCCGAACGGATTGATCTGTTGCCCGAGCGGGACGATAATGAACGACTTTATAAATGGCTGACCGTCTGGGCGGCAACGGCCGGAGATGACGGACCATTGACCGGCGACGATCCCTTCAGAAACGATATTTCGTTCCTCCGTTACGCCGTTGATATCAGCGAGCGTGTGTTCGGTCAGTATCCGGGCATGAAAAAACTCCACGATCATTTGCTTCCCGCACTTCTGGCGAACCGCCCACGGCTCCGACTTCCCGGGCAGGAGGCGGCTCTGGAGGACTGCATCCGCGCCATGCTCGGTGGGCACGTACCGACTGGCGATGCGCTTGATATCTGGCGGGCCATAAAATCGGGTAATCAATCCCTCGACCGGTTCGCGGCGAGATCCGGTTACAAGACATTTATGCCGCTCATTCTCTGGGGGGAATTTGCACCGAGAAAGCTGGTTCGCCCGGGTGGGCGCGATGCGATGGATGAAGATGGCGGAGCGCCTGGTTCATCGGAGGACGAGCGTGCCCATAAAATAAAACGTGAAAAGTCCGATGAGATGGAACGCGACGACAGCCTGCTACTTCATCGCTTTGAATCGATCCTGTCGTGGTCGGAAATCATGAATATCAATCGCAATATCGAGGACGAAGAAGAAGACGCGGCAAAAAAGGCGGCCGATGATCACGAAGAACTCGGCCTCACCAATACCTCGCGCAAGGCGGCGACCCGGCTCAAATTCGATCTTGATCTCGCACCTGAAGATGTCGAGCATGAGCGCCTTGCCGCCAAACATGCTTACCCCGAATGGGATTACCGGAAAAATGCCTATTATCCGGACCACTGCCGCGTTTTGGCAGGCCCGGCACCGGAGTTGGAAGAGGGCCGGGAATGGCAACCCGACAGAGAAGCGCGGCGGCGAATTCGAGCGGTAAAACGCCAGTTTGAAGCACTCAGGCCAAAGCGGGAAATGTTTCACCGGCAGATCGAGGGGGACGAGATCGACATGGACGCCCTTATTCGTGCGCGCTGCGATCTGGCCGCCAATGGCGAAGGTTCG
>DEIT01000162.1:0-820 GCA_002352635.1 Hyphomicrobiaceae bacterium UBA2767
GGCGCAAAGACGTGGATTTCCAACGCCCCGAGCGCTGATGTCTGCATCGTCTGGGCGAAGACGGAAGATGGCGTTATTCGCGGTTTCATCGTGGAGCGCGGGATGAAAGGCCTTTCGACGCCCAAGATCGAAGGCAAGTTCTCGCTTCGCGCATCCGAAACCGGTGAGATCGTCCTTGAGGACTGTTTCGTTCCGGAGGAAAACCTTCTCCCCGGCGCGCAAGGACTGGGTGGACCGTTCCGTTGTCTGAACCGGGCCCGCTTCGGCATCTGCTGGGGCGCAATGGGAGCCGCGGAATTCTGCTGGCACGCGGCGCGTCAATATGTTCTCGACCGTGAGCAGTTCGGACGACCCCTCGCCGCCAACCAACTGGTACAGAAGAAGCTGGCCGACATGCAGACGGAAATCGCGCTCGGTCTGCAAGGCGCGCTTCAGCTTGGCCGTATCTTCGAGGCAGGCAATGAGTGGCCGGAATCCATCTCACTTCTGAAGCGCAACAATTGCGGCAAGTCACTGGATATCGCGCGGACCGCGCGTGACATGCATGGCGCCAACGGTATCGTGGATGAATATCACGTCATCCGTCACGTCATGAATCTGGAGACGGTCAATACCTATGAGGGCACTCACGATATTCATGCCCTCATTCTTGGCCGTGCACAGACCGGCATTCAGGCTTTCTGCTGAGCTATCTCCGTCGTTCCAGCCAATCTGTTGCGTTGCAATTTTGGAGCGTCTAGTGTGCCTGCAAATTCAATCATCGACCTCAAACCCGGGAGAAAATCGTGGCGTTCGAACTTCCTGACCTGCCTTATGCTTA
>DEIT01000162.1:970-2467 GCA_002352635.1 Hyphomicrobiaceae bacterium UBA2767
AACCACATCCATTTCTGGAAATGGATGAAACCGAATGGCGGCGGCGGGTCAGGAACCGGTTTTCCTGGCACCCTAGCAGACAAGATCAACGAAGACCTTGGCGGCTATGACGCCTTCAAGAAGGCCTTTGTTGATGCCGGTCTGACACAGTTCGGATCCGGCTGGTGCTGGCTTGCTCTGAAAGATGGCAAGCTCGAAATCATGAAAACGCCGAACGGTGAAAACCCGCTTGTCCATGGTGCCACTCCGCTGCTTGGCTGCGATGTGTGGGAGCACTCCTATTACATCGACTACCGCAACGCCCGGCCGAAATATCTCGAAGCGTGGGTCGACAGTCTCATCAACTGGGACTACGTCTCTGAACTGTATGAGGCGGCCAGCTAAACTACAGATCGCCCAATTTATATGAAGGCCAGAGCTAAGTAGCGCTCTGGCCTTTTTTGTTGCGCGGGATCACTCGCGACAGGGCTATTGCGTTGCCTTTTTGTCCGCGATCGCATGCAGGTGTTCGATCAGGGCGGCAATCTGATCGGGTTCAAACTCAACAACGGGCATGTCCGGATGGCCGGTTACTATACCTTCGGCCAAGGCCTCCTCCAGGCTTTCAAGCGGCCATTTTGTAGCGAATGTCCGAAACGGCGGCGCGAGGGGCAGTTTGCTGGTATCGCTCTTGCCGACAGCATGACAACGCCCGCAACGCTCCTCGGCCAGCGCCTTACCCACCAGGGCCAAATCCTTGTCTTGAGCATGCGCTGGACCGGCGGTTAGTCCGGTCGAGATGGTGATAGCGGCCAGAACCGTTAGGGCTCGTTTCATTGCTTTTACCTATCTGAGTTTTGGAGCCGCAATCCAGAAAGCACGGCATGGAACCTCGATCAATATGACAACAGCGCACAACCGGAGTCGAGCCCGATCATGCGCTGCCTCGAATTCGAAACCGCAGCCAAATGGAAAAGGTACAGCCTAGAGGCCGAACATATTCTTGACGCGATCAAGGGCGCCATCGGCAGCTTCAGTAATCGTGCCCCATACGTCGTCGGCCGCTTCCGCTGCAGACGCTATGACATTCTTGGCGGCTGAATCGTCAAACAGATCAAGCTTGGCCAATGTATTGGGGCCAACAATCCCATCCCCCTTGAGGCCATTCTTCTCCTGATATGCCTTGACTGCCTTCTCAGTGCCCGAGCCGAACTTGCCATCAGCATCAATACCAAGCGCCTCCTGCATTTTCTTGACGGTTGTGCCGCGAGAACCGCGACGCAGCTGGACGAGATCATAAAGGCCCATGTGAGCAAATGTATCCGGTCCGGCAATGCCGTCGACCTTCAAACCATTCGCCTGCTGATAATCTTTGAGCGCCTGTTCCGTACCACCACCGAAAACACCGTCTGCTTCAACGCCCAGCTTTTCCTGAAGCCGCTTTACAGGTTCACCCCGCAACCCTTTCAACAATATCGCCATTCGTGCCTCCCTGATGATTGAAATTGGATCAAAAAT
>DEIT01000162.1:2530-7659 GCA_002352635.1 Hyphomicrobiaceae bacterium UBA2767
TAGTTTTCCTGCAGTCATACCCGATCAAAACCCCTTCTTCAGGCTCCCCAATATGCCGCGAACCAGCGCGCGGCCAAGGGCCGTTCCCATTGACCGGGCAACAGATTTTGTAAGCGCTTCAGTGGTGCTTTGCCGCCGGGAACTGCTCTTGCGGGTGGTTCGTTTCTTCGAAGTGCCTGAATTGCTGCTTGAGCCGCCTCCGATCCAATCGGGTAGCGAGAACCCACCGCGACTTTCGGTCTGTTCCTCAGACTCCTGCTCGCGCTGCTTTTCCTCCTGCTCGGTCTTTGCCTTGGCGCGTTTCTGCAACGTTTCGTATGCCGACTCCCGGTCAACGCCCTTGTCGTAAACTCCCAGGACGGGGCTCTCCTTGATGACATCCTTCCGCTCGGCTTTGGTCAGTGGTCCCAGGCGCGATGACGGCGGACGCACCAGCGTGCGCTGGACAACCGAAGGGTGTCCCTTTTTCTCCAGCGTTGAAACGAGCGCTTCACCCACTCCCAATTCCATGATCACGGTTTCGGTCTTGAAGTCGGGATTGGGACGGAAGGTTTCTGCTGCCGCTTTCACAGCGCGTTGCTCGCGCGGAGTAAAGGCACGCAGGGCATGCTGGACGCGGTTGCCCAGCTGGCTTGAAACTGAATCCGGCACATCGAGCGGATTCTGTGTCACGAAATAGACGCCAATTCCTTTGGATCGGATAAGGCGAACCACTTGCTCGACCTTCTCGATCAATGCCTTGGGCGCCTCGTCGAACAGGAGATGCGCCTCGTCGAAAAAGAAGACGAGCTTCGGTTTATCGGGGTCACCAACCTCGGGCAGCTCCTCGAAGAGCTCCGAAAGCAACCACAGCAGAAAGGTTGCGTAGAGACGGGGCGACTGCATCAGCTTGTCCGCCGCCAGCACATTTATGTATCCCTGGCCCTGGCGCGTTGTGCGCATCAGGTCGGCGATCTCAAGTGCGGGCTCGCCGAAGAAGTTCTCCCCCCCCTGCTCCTCCAGCACGAGCAACGAACGCTGGATCGCACCAACTGACGCAGTGGAAACATTGCCATACTCGGTTGAAAGCTCCTTGGCCCTTTCGCCGACATGCGACATCAGCGCGCGCAGATCCTTCAGATCGAGAAGCAGCAACCCTTCTTCATCCGCAACCCGGAATGCAATATTCAGGACACCTTCCTGAGTGTCATTCAGGTCCATGAGCCGGGCGAGGAGCAAGGGCCCCATTTCGCTCACCGTGGTTCGGATGGGATGACCCTGCTCACCGAAAAGATCCCAGAAAATGGTCGGGAACGCTTCGTAGTCATAGTCATTGAAGTCGATCTTTTTCGCGCGCTCTTCGAGGAAATCCTTCGAAACGCCGGATTCCGCCACGCCCGACAGATCACCCTTCACGTCGGCGCAGAAAACAGGAACACCGTTTTCGGAAAAACCTTCGGCCAGAATCTGCAGTGAAACCGTTTTACCGGTTCCTGTCGCACCGGTAATCAATCCATGACGGTTTGCGAGCTTCAGGCGCAGTTCCTCACGCTTGGTACTCTTGCCGATAAAGACCGTTTCTTCTTCGCTCATAGTGACCCCGTATTGCGGACAAATCAGGTCTCGTTACCTTGTCGGACGAACCCTTTTCAACCCTATTGTCCTACGCCAACCACACGTTAGAAGCGAGCTAGAATTTGAGCCACAACTTAACCCCTTGTCGCCATGACATACGGCGTATACAAGTCGCGGACTTTAGCTGAGCTATCAATAGATTTCCGAGGAGGGCAATATATGAGCTACCCGATTATCGATATTGAGGGCATTGGGCCCAAATACACGAAGATGCTGAAGAAAGTCGGCGTTTCCCAGACCAAGCATCTGCTGTCCCGTGGCGCATCCAAAAAGGGCCGCAAGGACCTGGCTAAGGAGTCCGGTTGCACCGAGACCCAGATACTCAAATGGACCAATATGGCCGACTTGATGCGCATCAGGGGTGTTGGCGAGGAATATTCCGAGCTTCTGGAAGCGGCCGGTGTCGACACGGTCAAGGAGCTGCGTAATCGCAAGCCAGAGAATTTGCATGAGGCCATGTCGACAGTAAATACCAAGAAAAAGCTCGTTCGCCAGTTGCCTGGCCCCAAACAGGTCAAAGCCTGGGTGGCGCACGCGAAAAAGCTGAAGCCGATCTTGACCTACTAGACTGATACAACAAATGCGAGACACGAAACGGCGGTTCGGTGGAGCCGCCGTTTTTTGTTGGTCAGCAGAAAAATAACCCGCGACTTTGGGGCGGGTGCCAGACGTGATCAGGGTGTGATAGGAGAGTGTTAGAGAAACCAGAGATCAATCCGACTGGACATGGGATGGGACCAATGTTCGAACTGACCAAAGACCAAAAAGAACTTCAATTGCGCGCGCGCACCTTTGCCGAAACCGAATTGATTGTCCGCGCGGCGGAGATTGACGAAAGTCAGGAATATCCGTGGGACATTGTTGAAAAGCTCACCAAGGCTGGGTTCGCGGGCATGACGGTACCGCAGTCCTACGGTGGACAGGGTCTCAACTATCTGGACACGGTTCTTGTCATTGAAGAGATGGCAAAAATCTGTGCCGTAACCGCCCGGATTGTCGTCGAAACCAACATGGGCGCGATCGGCGCGATCATGGCTTACGGGTCCGAAGCGCAGAAAAAACTGGCTGCCAGCATGGTCTTGGAAGGCGACAAACCGGCCATCTGCATGACCGAACCCGACGCGGGCAGCGCGCTCACCGAACTCACAACGCGGGCCGAGAAAAAAGGCGACACATACGTCCTTAACGGCACAAAACATTGGATTACAGGCGGTGGTGTCTCGCGCCTTTATCTCATATTCGCCCGGGTGATCGAAGATGGTGAAGACAAGGGGATAGCAGCATTCGTTGCACTGAAGGATGAAGATGAAGGCCTGGTGATTGCAGACCGGGAACCGACCATGGGATTGCGTGGCATCCCCGAGACGCGGGTCGAGTTTCATGATCTGACACTTTCTGAAGACCGCATCATTGTGCCGCCGGAAGGCATCCGTCGCGGATTTGCCGGCCTCATGAATGCTTACAATGGTCAGCGCACGGGAGCTGCGACCGTTGCGCTCGGCATAGCGACAGGTGCCTACAATATCGCGCTGAATTATGCCGAAACACGCAGGCAATTCCGCCGGCCCATTTCCGAGTTTCAGGGTCTGCAATGGATGCTGGCGGACATGGCGACCGGACTTGAAGCTGCCCGCCTCCTCGTGCACAAGGCAGCGGCGAGCAAGGGCAAGGAAGGCTTTCCCGACCCCCTGCTCGCGGCGCAGGCAAAAATCCTTGCATCCGAAACAGCCATTACCGTTACCAATAATGCTCTCCAGATTCATGGCGCACCGGGTTATTCGCGTCGCCTGCCACTGGAACGTATGGTTCGCGATGCGCGCATGTTCACAATTGGCGGCGGGACGGCCCAGCTCTTAAGGAACCTCGTTGCGAGCCGTATCCTCGATCGGAAATTCCCGCAGACCCGCGACGGGTATGCAGACTGGGAAGACGACAGTCAGCAGATGGGTGAGCAGCGCAAGCGCGGCTAATTCGGCGGTAGCATGATGAGCAAGCTTTCCCTTGCCGGTAATTTCCCGAAGGCTGACGACGCCGCATGGCGAGCGCTGGTTGAAAAAGCGCTCAAAGGCGCTGATTTCGACAAGACCCTGGTCTCGCACACAGCCGATGGGCTGAGGGTCAAACCACTCTACACGCGAGAAGATGAACCAGATGGAGACCCGGGCGGAAAGCCGGGGGCCGCTCCCTATCTGCGTGGATTTCGTGCAGCCCACGGCCAACGCCCATGGGACATCTGCCAACTTTATGCCGAAGCTGACCCGGTAGAAGCAAACACCGCAATCCTTGAAGACCTTGAAGGGGGCGCAAGCGCGATTGCGTTGCAGGTTGCAGCACCCGGACAGTCCGGCGTGAACATCAACACGGTGTCCGATCTCGATCACGCGCTGGAGAATGTCGCCCTAGATCTCGCAGGTGTATGGCTTGAGGCGGGTCATGGTGCCGCCAAAACGGCGCACGTCCTGATCGAACTCTGGAAGAGCCGCGGTGTTGATGAGGCTCAGGCGCTTGGCGGGTTCGGCACCGATCCTCTGGGCGTGTTGGCCCGCACCGGAGGACACCCCCTGTCGCTTGAACAGGCTCTTGCGGAAATGGCCGGGCTCGCCACGATCACCCATGAGCAAATGCCCCTTGTGACGGCACTGTCGGTTGATGCGCGCCCCTATCATGGTGGTGGCGCAAGCGAAGCGCAGGAACTTGCATGCCTGTGTGCAACAACCGTTGCCTACTTGCGCGCCCTGGAAAGCGCAGGTCTCGCGCCGCGCGATGGGCTGGCACAAATGGAGTTCACGCTCGCCTGCAACGCGGATTTGTTCGCCAACATTGCGAAACTTCGCGCCGCGCGCGCGCTCATTGCCCGGATAGCAGACGTATCTGGTGCTGCTGATGCCCTACCCAATTTGCGGCTTCATGCAATGACATCCTTCCGTATGTTCACCCGCCACGACCCTCAGATAAACATTTTGCGCACCACCATTGCAGCAGCGGCCGCCGCACTGGGTGGTGCGGACTCAATCACCGTGTTGCCCTTTACCTACGCGAACGGTCAATCAGACGCACACGCGCGGCGTATCGCCCGCAACATCCAGATCATCCTGCAGGAAGAGTCCTCGCTCGGCGCGGTGCTCGATCCGGCCGGTGGCAGTTGGTATGTGGAAGAATTCACCAGGGATCTGGCGGCAAAGGCCTGGGACGTGTTTCAGGAAATAGAGCGGCAAGGCGGCATGGCAGAGGCGCTGGCGAAAGGCTTCATCCAGAACAAGATCGCCGAAACGGCAAAGATACGCGCGCATGACGTTGCGGTCGGTGACGCGGAACTGACCGGCGTGAGCTCGTTTCCGAACCTGGCCGAACCGCCGGGTGACAACACCCCGCATGCGGTGCCGGACGATCTTGAAGATCCCGCAATCACCGTGGAGCCGATTCCGCTTCGCCGTCCTGCCGAACCGTTCGAGCGGCTTCGCGATGCGTCCGATCGTTATCTGGAAACGCACGGCGAGCGACCCAAGGTCGTGCTT
>DEIT01000166.1 GCA_002352635.1 Hyphomicrobiaceae bacterium UBA2767
GCGACCTGGCAGGCCTCATTCCCCTCAAGCTTGGTGACGATCAGGGTCTGGCCCTTTTTCCCGTCGGAATCCCAAAAGTAGCGAAGAATGGTCGCAAACGGCACCCATTCCGCACCCTTTCGTTCCACCCGCCATTCCAGCGTTTTGTGAATCGTATTGAAGGGCGAAAGCGTCTGGCTTGCGGCAATCTGGTTTTCAGCGTTCGGGCCATAGGAGACGAAAAAGCGCAAGTCGCCTTCGGCCACGCGAACGCGCATACCATTGAGACCCTTGCAATTGAACTCCGCCCATCCGCCCTCATTTGCGTTTGACGCGACAAGTTTGCACTTGTCGAGGTCAAGCGAGGTATAGAGGCTTGATACCTGTTCCGCTTGAGAGGATGTCGCGAAGACTGTGGCAGCGAGATTGACCACAAAGGCAACCATTTTGAGCATGAGATACTTCCTCAGGGATTTCTTGAATTGGTGTCAGTTTCGCCGCAGTCACTGCCACTATGGGGCATGTTGTGTTCTTAACCAGCTTCTTCTAGTTGCACGTAAACACACTAACCGAATCTGGCCTTGCGGCGCAGCCGTTGCTATAGGCTTGGCGCAACAGGAGTTGGAGTGGATTTCCAATGAGTGACATGAAGCTGGCTGTCATGGGCGCCGCCGGGCGTATGGGGCGGGAACTCATCCGTGCAGTGCACGAGAAAGAAGGATGCGTTGTCGCCGGTGGCACGGAAGCTCCAGGTTCAGACGCGGTTGGCGCGGATCTGGGCGAACTGGCAGGCATTGGGCCGCTCGGCGTAAGCGTCACCGATGAGCCACTGGAGTTATTCACGCGCATCGACGGTATCCTCGACTTCACCGCCCCTGTTGCCTCGGTTGTGTTTGCCGACCTTGCCGCACAGGCGCGCATTGTTCATGTGATGGGGTCGACGGGGTTCTCTGTTGACGAGGAAGAACGCATTGCCGCCGCTGCTCGCCACGCCACCATCATCAAGGCTGGCAATATGAGCCTGGGCGTCAATCTGCTGGTCGAGCTGACCAGGAAGGTCGCGCGGTCTCTCGATGAGGATTTCGACATCGAAGTGCTGGAGATGCATCATCGTGACAAAGTGGATGCGCCCTCGGGCACGGCCCTGATGTTGGGCCAGGCCGCAGCAGAAGGACGTGAGGTAGATCTTGAGAAACATTCGGTACGATCGCGCGATGGTCACACCGGTGCGCGCAATCGCGGAGATATCGGTTTCGCGACCCTACGTGGCGGCAGTGTCGTGGGTGAGCATTCAGTCATATTCGCAGCGAACGGCGAACGCCTTGAGCTGACCCACAAGGCAGCCGACCGGGGCATATTCGCGCGTGGTGGCGTCAGGGCCGCGCTATGGGGCAAGGGCAAACCGCCGGGGATTTATTCCATGGTGGATGTGCTGGGACTTTAGGATGAAAGATATGGACAACGTATTGGTGCTGGTTCGCCACGGGCAGAGTGTTTGGAATGCCAAAAACCTGTTTACGGGCTGGAAGGATGTGGACCTGACAGAGCTCGGTGTCGAGGAGGCGCGGCGGGCAGGCGCAACGCTAAAGGCGGAGGGCATGACCTTCGACATTGCATTCACAAGCGCCCTTGTCCGTGCGCAGAGGACATTGGACCTTATTCTGGAGGAGCTCGGCCAAACGGGCCTCGAGACCATCAAGGATCAGGCGCTCAACGAACGCGACTATGGCGATCTCGTTGGACACAACAAGGAAGAGATGGCCAAAAAGGTGGGTGCCGAACAAGTACACATTTGGCGGCGTTCCTTCGATGTCGCTCCGCCGGGCGGTGAAAGCCTCAAAGATACCGCCGAGCGAACGTTGCCCTATTTTGAGGCGAAGATCATGCCGGAGGTGCTTGACGGAAAAAACGTCATCGTCTCTGCCCATGGTAATTCGCTGCGTTCGATCGTCATGAAACTCGACAATCTGTCGGAAGATGAAGTGACACAACTTAACCTCGCTACCGGCGCGCCGATCATCTACCGGCTCAATCAGGATGGAACGGTCGCAGAAAAGACCGATGTAGCGGCTCAGGCAGTCGCCTGAGCTTGATCCGCCAACTGCCCCGCTTCCCAACCGATGATCGCCTGCTTGCGGGTGACGCCCCAGTGATAGCCGCCAAGTCCGCCGTCTTTGCGCAGGACGCGATGACAAGGCACCACGAATGAAATCGGGTTGCGGCCGACAGCCGAGCCCACGGCTCGCGCTGCACGTGGAGAGCACACATGCGATGCCAGATCGGAATAGGTGATGGCCTGCCCCATCGGAAGTCTCAGCAGTGCATCCCAAACCCTGACCTCAAAATCCGTTCCGATCAGCACCACCTTCAGTGGATCTGATTTGTCCCAGAGTTCAGGCGTGAAAATGCGGGCGGCGTAAGGCGCTATGGTCTCAGGCGCATGGACATATTTGGCGGCAGGCCAACGCCGGGTCATGTCCTCGAATATGGTCTGTTCTTCGCTTTCACCGTCGGCGAAGGCAAGGCCCGCAACTCCGCGTTCCGTCGCCATGACAAGTGCACGCCCGAACGGAGAAGGGTGAAAGCTCCACGCGATTTCGAGCCCGGCCCCGCGGCGCTTGTAGTCGCCGGGCGTCATGGCTTCATGATCGACAAAGAGATCATGTAACCGACCCGGACCCGACAGGCCCACCTCATATGCTGTATCGAGAATGGTTGCCGAGCCCTTGAGCAGTTCGCGAGCGTGATCAAGGGTCAGCGCCTGCACGAACTCTTTAGGGCTGATGCCAGCCCAGCGGCTGAACAAGCGATGGAAATGCGCGGGACTCAGGCCGGCGTCACGTGCAATCTCCTCCAGGTCGGGCTGATCACGCCAGGTATCGGACATGTATGCGATCGCTTGGCGGACGCGTTCATAGTCTTCGTCCCAGTGCGCGGTTGTGCTGGCAACCGGTTCGGCGGGGGCGTTTTGCATGTTTTGTAGTGTGGTCATCATGGACAAGCACTATCGCGAACGGCCAACACACGCGACCCGATTCTTGCTCAACCCAAAAGTAACTTTTGAATGCTGCCGACTAGCCCCGGTGTGTGGCCAGCGCTTCACGCAGCGCGGTGGCGAAGTCCAGCCGCTCATTTTCTGAAAGGAATGCGCCGAGCACAAGGCTGCGACCATGTGAGGTAAGCTTCAGCACACTGGCGCGTCCCGGTTGGGACTTCACGTCAACACGGGCCCAATAGGGATTGAATGTGAACTGCCGCGTCCGTCCGGATGAGAGAACCTTGGTTATGGTCAGGGTGCTGCCGGCGATGGCGATGGTTTCATAGGCGCGACCGGCATAGTAGTTCATCTTGAATGCGACATAAATCAACAGAACATCGAGACCGAAAAAGCCGAGAACGGGCCAAGCGCCAGCAAGAAAAAATGCCATTCCCGCAGCAAAACTGATGACGCTGACGACCGACATCAGCACTACAAACCCGCGCGGGCTCAGTGATCGATGTGGAGTCAGGACAGCGGAAAAATCGCTGTTCGCCGTTTCTCGCTCTTGAGGAACAGGCCCGACCTGGTCCATAGATTGTGTGGGTGCTCTCGTCACCATGTGTCTTTTCCCATTCCGTGAGCCAATCAGAAATGGCAAGACTTTCCAAGCCCAAATCATCCCCACCAGCGAAAAAGATCTCACGCAAGGCCCGCAGGCTTGACCGCGAGGCGGCTGCAGAGATTTTTCGGCGGTTGCGCGAGGGTGACCCGGAGCCGCAAAGCGAACTGGAATATGTGAACTCTTTCACATTGTTGGTGGCGGTTGTCCTGTCCGCGCAGGCAACGGATGCCGGTGTCAACAAGGCAACGAAAGAGCTGTTCAGAATTGCCGACACACCGCAAAAGATGCTTGCTTTGGGTGAGGAAAAGCTACGCGATCAGATCAAGACCATCGGGCTTTTTCGCAACAAGGCGAAAAACGTGATCGGATTGTGCCGCGGCCTAATTGAGAATCACGGCGGCGAAGTACCGCGCGATCGTGAGGCGCTGGAAGCCCTGCCGGGTGTGGGGCGCAAGACCGCGAACGTGGTGCTTAACGTGGCATTCGGCGAACCGACAATGGCCGTCGATACACATATTTTCCGCATTTCCAACAGGACCGGGCTTGCCCCTGGTAAAACGCCGCTTGAAGTTGAAAAGGGATTGCTTGAAATCGTTCCCGATGAATTCGGCCAGCACGCGCACCATTGGCTCATTCTGCACGGGCGTTATGTGTGCAAGGCGAGGCGGCCCGAATGCGAACGCTGTGTCATCTCTGATCTCTGCCTCTATGACGCAAAGACGATTGCTGTCTAGTCAGCCTCTGCATCCCTCAGGTAGCGCCATCGCGGCCTGGAACGTGATTTCGCTGCGACCAATTCCGATATCCTTAAGCTGACCGTCGTTGAGCGCCCGCAGTTCTCTGACGGCCCGCCTGCGCTTGCTCCAGCAAGAAAGACGGTGTCGCAGAGCTGCCAGTATGAACGTGCGCGTGAGGCGCCGCAGCAATAGAGAAAACGCTTTGGCCCGGATTTTGTGCGCCCTGGCGATGTGCGGCCGGAGGTGGGGATTATTGTTCATATAGAGATCCAACATGATCAGTCCTAACGTATTAATTCAAATTTGCTCATTTGGTATTTTCTAGTTTTTGTTGAAAAATGGATATTTACAAACGATAATTTTTGACCTGATAAGTAAAGAAAACTAATTTATTATGATGATCCGACGCCTTCCGCCGTTAAATGCCCTGCGCGCCTTCGAGGCGTCCGGCCGGCATTTGAGCTTTGCCAAGGCCGCCGATGAACTGGGGGTCACGCCGCCCGCTATCAGCCATCAGGTCCGTCAGCTTGAAGATTTTTTGGGTGTTCCGCTGTTCAGGCGAATGACGCGACAGGTTGCATTGACCGATGCCGGTCGCGCCGCACTCGAACCCATGAGCGATGCCTTCGACCGGCTTGCGGAGGCCGTGGCACTGATTACAGAACGTGACGACGCAGGCGTTCTGACAGTCAGCGTGGCACCGTCATTTGCTGCATTGTGGCTGGTGCCGCGCGTAGAGAAATTCAGTACGGCCTGTCCCGACATTGACCTGCGTATTTCCGCCAACATGACATTGTCGAATTTCAAAAATGACGGAGTTGATGCAGCCATTCGCTACGGGAGAGGCAACTATCCGGGCCTCCAGGTGGTACAGCTCTCGCAGGAAAGCATCGCACCCATGTGCAGTCCGGACCTGCTGGAAGGCCCGCACCCACTCAATGGGCCGGAAGATCTTACCCATCACACACTGCTGCACGACGATTCAACCGTACCGCTGGGACCATCGCCCTATTGGCGTATGTGGTTGCGTCTTGCGGGCCACGCGGACATCGACACGAGCCGTGGTCCCCGCTTTTCCTACGCTGATCATGCGCTGCAGGCGGCCATTCAGGGGCAGGGTGTG
Source organism: Hyphomicrobiaceae bacterium UBA2767 (assembly GCA_002352635.1). GTDB lineage: Bacteria > Pseudomonadota > Alphaproteobacteria > Rhizobiales > Methyloligellaceae > UBA2767. Next base: position 5,442 of record DEIT01000166.1, read on the forward strand.
GTCCTGGGGCGCTTTTCGCTGGCCAGCGCGGAGCTTGCAGCAGGCAGGCTCGTGCGCCCGTTCGGCGATGCCCTGCCAACCGAATTCGGCTACTATCTTGTGCATCCCGACAGCAAGCCTCTGCCGCCCAAGGTCGCAGCCTTCCGGAGCTGGGTTCTTTCCGAAGTCGGGCTCATCGTCGCGGACGAGCAGGCGAACTAGGATTTGGTTGTCGAGGTCGACCGATACCGCATCACCGACTTGACCGTATGCACCATGAACGCTGTAGCGAAGAGTGGAGTGAGCAAGTTGAGCAGCGGCACGGAGACCATGCCTGCGATCATCACGCCAGACAGGAACACGCGAAGCCGATTGTCCTTTCTGAGCGCCTGTGCGTCGCTGAGCGGCAAGTAACGTAGCGCGGCAAGCTCGAAATATTCTCGTCCGAGCAGATATCCGTTGGCCACATAAAACGCCATGATGTTGATGCCCGGGATGAGCAGCAAAAACAGCACCAGAATATTGACGCCGACGACCAACAGGCCGAATTTGAGTGAGAGTTTGAGGCCCTGGAGCGTTCCGAGCGGACGGCCTTCTGGGTCGCTCGGATAGTCGACGCGCTCGATCTGTTCGGCGACGTCATCCAGGTAAAGACTTGCGATCAGTCCGGTAATTGGCCCGACGAGAAATACCGAGCCGATGACAAGTCCGAGCCCACCAAGAATCTGTACGGTCCATTCCGCCCAGCCGGGCAGCGTTGTCAGCGCGCCAAACAAGGTTGTGAGCGCAACGACGGCGCCGATCAGCAAAGCGATGGTCAGGCCAAGCGATTTGAACAGAACCGAACGGAAGCCCGGCGTGAACAGTTGGCTGAAGGCTTTTGTCGCGGCGAAGAACATATGAGCGGTGCTGGTTTTCCTATGAAGGCCAATTGGCGCTGTGAGCCAGCGTGGTCCTATGTCGCTATATGGTGTCCGCCTTTGGCGTTACCAGCAAGAACGCCCCTTGTCCCGGTGGCGGACCTGCCTATAGTGCGCGGCCTTGACGTATGAGAGGGGGCCAGGGGTAATCATGAGCAAGACCGAATATGACGTGGTGGGCATCGGTAACGCTATCGTCGACATAATTGCGCGATGCGATGATGCCTTTCTGTCCAACCACGGGATGGAAAAAGGCTTCATGCAGCTTATCACTGCGGGCCAAGCTGATGAGCTCTATTCCGACATGGGCCCGGCGCAGGAGCAGTCGGGTGGGTCGGTTGCCAACACATGTGCGGGCATTGCGTCATTCGGCGGTACATGCGCGTTCATCGGTCGGGTCGCAGAGGACCAGTTCGGTAAAGTGTTCGCCCATGACATCGGATCGATTGGCGTGGCCTTCAACACAAAGCCATCGGATGCCGGACTGCCTACGGCTCGCTGCCTGGTGCTGGTCACGCAAGATGGCGAGCGCACGATGAACACGTTCCTCGGTGCGAGTACGGAACTGGGTCCGGATGACATCGACAGCGATCTGATTGCGTCAGCGCAGGTCACGTATCTGGAAGGGTATCTGTTTGACCGGCCGGAAGCGAAGGCCGCATTTCATGACGCCGCCAAACTCGCCCGCGCTGCCGGGCGCAAGGTAGCGCTTTCCTTGTCAGATGCGTTTTGCGTCGACCGGCACCGTGCTGATTTTCTAGAGCTCGTTCGAGGTGGCGTTGATATTCTTTTTGCGAATGAGAGCGAAATCACATCGCTTTATGAACTGAATTCGTTCGAGGAGGCTGCGGGCGCGGTGCGTGCAGAGGCGGAAATCGCAGTCCTCACGCGATCCGATGAGGGGTCTGTGATCTTATCCGGCAACGACACCCACAAAATCGCAGCTGATTCGGTTGATGCGGTCGTGGACGTCACGGGCGCCGGTGATCTATATGCCGCCGGATTTCTATACGGGCTTACAAAAGGGCTGCCTCTTGAGACCTGTGGTCAGCTTGGCAGTCTGGCCGCGTCGGAGATCATCTCCCACATAGGAGCGCGGCCTGCGGAAAACTTGCAAGAATTGGCGAAAAACAAGGGAATTTCAGTTTAGAGACCAGGTTCTCCAATAGGGTGGCCCCGCCGCTTGTTGTGTTCAATGCAGTTAGGAATGGTGATCTCGGTACAATTCAGTGCTGTGATATTTTCGCCACGGCGGACGGTAAAATTCGGGACGGCATCACGGAATTGGATGAAACATGGCCATTCTCGGGTAATGTCGAGACCAAACGTGGCGAGTATTGAGTATTAGAGGGGCTCAATGAGCAAAATTTCTTCCATAGCGAAAGCGGCGGTTGCGGCAGCGGGGTTGTTCGCGATCAGCTTTACACTTGATACGGCGCAAGCCGGTGGCGATTTTGGGGCGGCACCACCACCTCCGCCGATGGCTGCTGGCCGGACAATCTGGGAAGGCTTCCATTTCGGTGGTCATGCCGGTTGGGGCGATTTCGATTACGGCGTCGGCCAGACCCGTGCGTCATCGCCATTCGTTGCAATCAATGATGACGAAGACACATTCGTCGGCGGCTTCCTATATGGCTCGTCCTGGCAATTCGGGAATTGGGTTCTCGGCACCGACAGCTCCTACAACTTCGGCGATACCGGCTCAGGGTTGAGCACAGTGGCTAATGGCCGTTCGGCATCGGTTGAGGTTAACTGGAGTTCGGAAACGCGCGCACGGGCGGGAATACTGGTTCAGCCCAACACACTCATCTACGGCACGGTTGGCATCGCATTCGCGGATCTTGAGGCATCAGGCACCCTTATTGGCGGTAGCGATGACAAGAATGCGTTTGGTGTTGTTTTCGGCGGCGGAATTGAGACGACCCTGAGCAACCGCTGGTTCGCGCGGGTTGAGTATCTCTATACCGACTATGACGATGAAAGCTTCAGACAGGTCGGCGGCGGTTCACTCGACGTTGACCTCGACAGCTCCGTTATTCGCGGTGCCATTGGTTATCGCTTCGACTGGAGCCCGATGGACCTGCTGACCGGCCGGTAATCCGGTCGCGGAGACAAACTGAATTTCCAAGACGGCCTGCCGCAAGCGGCAGGCCGTTTTTTTTGGCACACCATCGTGCCGGTACCAGTTGCCTTAGAACGAACCACGCGGCACGCGTACGCATACCTTCCGATTTTTGTCCCAGACCGTTTCAGCAGGACAGGCCTTTTGCGCGACCGTTTCAGGTTCAATGATTTGCGCGTTGGCAGGCAGTGTCACAGACCAAAGTCCCGCGGTCAGAGCCGCGGTTACGAGCATCCGAATCATTGCAACAACTCCTCGATTTGGGGCAGCCGTTATTGGCTGTACCGAGGCGTTACGATGGCAATAAGGATTCGGATGCCACGATTTTTCACGATGGC
>DEIT01000093.1 GCA_002352635.1 Hyphomicrobiaceae bacterium UBA2767
ACCGAGAGCTGCGGCTGGGAGAGGCGCAACATCAGGAAAACGAAGAACCCGATTAATGCGGCCGCGACCGCGCCCATGGCGGCAAGCCGGGCAGGGCCGAGAGCTTTTACAAAATCGGTGACGCTATTCACCCCTGCGCAATCCCTTGGCTTGTGGCGAACTGCGAGATGCGCCCCAGGACGGTGCGCAAATTAACCCGCCGTTCACCATGTTTCGTGCGAGTAGGCAAAAATTACCCACCTAGTCCTAAACAGATGCTTAACCGCGGAGAACTTTAGGCGTGGATCGAATGATGCCGTGTGCGGCGTGATGCGGCCATGTGGCCGGTTTGCGGGATTAATTGCGCGGACGTGCGGCCAAAAATTGCGCGAGCGCCATAGAGATATGACGGCATAAGCCTAAGGTTTGCGCGGCCCATGCGATCAATAAAGTTGCAATCAGGTGGTTTGCTGGCGGTAATCCTGAATGCGCGTGGCGCGCAACCCGGCGAGACCATGCTTGTCGATGGACCGTTGCCAGCTCAAAAACTCATCTACCGTAAGCGTATAGCGTTCGCATGCCTCATCTAGGCTCAGCAAACCACCACGCACAGCGGCGACGACCTCGGCCTTGCGGCGGATAACCCAGCGTTTGGTGGTTGTGGGTGGAAGATCGGCAATCGTCAACGGACTGCCGTCTGGCCCAATAACATAGCGTACGCGCGGCCTGTAATGTTCTGTCATGTTACTCTTACAAGTGACCCTACTTGTCAGGGAGTATATGTCGTCTCCTTTAAAAATTGCCTAAGGTCGAGGGTTAATGCGGCGTTATGCAATTGGGCGCGTATCTGGGCCGGTGTCGCAGAGAAAATGCACTACCCACCAGTAGATTGCAGGGTAGGCGCAGGCCTCACAATAATTCTGATCTACGAAGATACACCCGGTCGCCGGACTGAATCGATCTCGTCCAGCTTGACTTCCTTGCCACCGACAATGAGAACCGGCTCGTTGCCGTCGAAATCGACGCCATCGACCATCCCCGAGACTTCGGTAGCCACATTGATGGCAGTTCCGTTGTTGTCGACAGCGGATATGGACAGGGTATAGCTGCCATCTGGTGCCTGGACGCCATTGTTTGTCTGGCCGTTCCACACAAAACTGCTTTGGCCGGATGCTGCACCGCCGCCCACGGTGTAGATGGGCACACCGCTGGAATTGAGAACGCTGAAGTTCACGTTGTTGGCATTGCCCTGGATATCATAGTTCCACGTGGCGCTGCCGCCGCTAAGCTGAGCTGTCTTGCCACTGATCGTGACCTCGCTGCCGAGAAAACCGACGACGTTGGTCACTGCATTGGCTGCCGAAAGCTGGATTAGTTTCTCCAGATTGTCGTTCTGTTTGACTGTCTGCTCCACCTCGGTGAATGCAACCAGTTGTTCCGTGAACTGGTTCATATCAAGCGGCTCAAGTGGGTTCTGGTTCTTGAGCTGAGTCGTGAGAAGCGAAAGAAACGTGTCGAAGTTGTCAGCAATTGATACGCGATCAGTCGCAGACTGTCCGAGGCCCGATAGAGCTGAGAATGGATTGATTTCAACCATGTGGTTTCAACGTCCTCATATTCTGATGTCTAGCCCGGTCGAGGCGATATATCGCGAAGGCGGTGGCATGGCTTCGTCGGGATTGGCCTCCGGTTCACCGTCCTCGCCGTCTGCAAATGCCGCTAATTCGTCGTCATCACTGAATTTCTCGCCGCCCTGGGTCAGGTTTTGATCTTTGAGAGAGAATTTCATCCCGTCTTCGGATGTATTGAGGCCGGCGTCCTGAAGAGCGCGCTCAAGTTGCTTTGCATCTCGCTGTAAAAGGTCCAGGGTCTCGGCGCGTTCCACGACGAGATGTGTCATCACCTGACCCTTGCGGGAAACGTCAAGGCGCACCTCTATGCGACCGAGTTCCGGGGGGTCCAGCCGGATATCAAACCTCTTGGCGCCGTTATTCGCCTGGTGGGAGATGTGAACCGCCAACGCACTTACGGGAACGTGAGGCGTCGGGGGAGATGCCGGGCCAGGGGAAGCCGCGGGCGCCTGCACGCTCACCGTAAGTGTTGGGGGACTGGAAATGCTGCCGGCCTCGCCGCCAACACGTTCTTGAACCCGTACCAACGTTTGACCAGCGTCTGTTTTGATAAGGCGCTGGATGGTATGGGTCTCGCTTGGGATCAAATTCGAACGATTGTATTCAGACTTGGGCGCACTGGTGCCGTTGGCAGCCCGCGTCAAGGCATCATCGACCGCATTACCCGCGTCGTCGCCCTGATATGCAATGTCCGGCGTTTGTAAACTGCCATTGCCTGATGACTGGTTCGTGCGGGTCAAAGGCGTCTGTAAACCAATTGCCCGGACTGTTTCAGAAGAACGCTCAACGCTGTTTTCTAGGCCTGTTGGCCGTGATTGCCCTTCCTGGAATCCCTCGTTGCGGGCCGCGTGTTGCTGGAGAAGCGTTTCGGTTTGCCCGTTTCGTCCAGCCGCCGAAGAAGCAGCCGAGTTGGTGTTCTGAGAGGTTTGTTGACCAAGTGCTGATGCAGCTGCGGGCGTTGCGGCACCTGGTATCGCGGGCTCAACCGTCGTCGGCTTTACGGTTTGTGAGGTCTCATCGCCATTCAAACCGGGGCTTCCAGCTGGTGTCTGAAGCGCTGACGGTGACGTTGCTACTGCAAGCTGACTTTGTATCCCTGCAGGCAACTGTGTTTCGATAATTGCCGCTTCGACATCCGTATCCTCCGGCAGAATTCCCAGCCCGCGCGTCAACGCATCATTCAACTCCGGATCGCCGCCCGCAATGCGGAGGGCATCAGGAATGACGAACCTGTCTTGCGTTCCCGGCACGAGTTCAAGGGGATTGGTGGAAGAAATAATGTCTCCATCGCCGCTTGCGCCCGTCGATTCGAGCAACGCGGCGAAAACGCCATTCACACCGGTTCCGTTCGCAGGAGTGGCTTTTTGACCCTCCTGGGGTGCGGCGCCTGTTAAGCTGGCGAGATATGAGGCAAGTGAAGTCATAAATTACGCCTGTTACTCGAAACTTCGCGATTAACAGCAGCAAGCTACGGGCCAAGCTGTTTTTAAGAATTAAAAGCAATTAATAACAATGACTTAGAGCCTATTTCAGTTGACTCCGTCAGACTAAAAGAGACTGGGAAGTCGGCAGAAATTGCCGTCTTAAGGCCAAATTTGCCGCATGATAGTTGGCCCCAGCATTGCCTCACTGGGTTGATAAGGGCTTCGCGGAGCAATAAATTACCGTGTGTGCAATCGTCACGCGTGTGACGAAGAAATGTTTGTAATGGGCTCGCGGCGGGACGGAGTGATGGTATACCCGTCGAATTGCAGGCCTGAACCATATAACCGCGCTCCGAAAAACGGCGGGCTCGTAACTTCCATGTCGAATCTGAATTCCCTGTCCCTTCCGGGGCGTCCGCAAGACACCCGTGTCGTCGTCGCAATGTCCGGCGGCGTTGACTCGTCGGTTGTGGCGGCCTTGCTCAAGGAACAGGGCTATGAGGTTATCGGTATTACATTGCAGCTCTATGACCATGGCGAGGCAGTTCAGGCCAAGGGCACCTGTTGTGCGGGCCAGGACATTCATGATGCGCGCCGGGTGGCAGAAACGCTGAATATTCCCCATTACGTCCTCGACTATGAGGAGCGTTTCGCGAATGCGGTCATGGACGAGTTTGCCGAGAGCTACATGTCTGGCGAGACACCCGTTCCGTGCGTGTCCTGCAACCAGAAGATAAAATTCAAGGATCTGCTGAGAACTGCCAAGGAATTGGGTGCCGCTGCGCTCGCCACCGGTCACTATATTGCTTCCAAGTGTGGTCCCCGCGGGTGGGAGCTTTATCGCGCCGCCGACGCGGAGCGTGATCAGAGCTACTTCCTGTTTGCAACGACGCAAGCTCAACTTGAGATGTTGAGATTTCCACTGGGAACCCTGAAGAAGGCGGAAACCAGAGAGCTGGCGCGCCGCTATGGTCTCAGCGTTGCCAACAAATCCGACAGCCAGGACATTTGTTTTGTGCCGACTGGGCGTTACGCCCAGGTGATCGAACGGCTCCGACCGGATGCTGCAAACCCCGGTGAAATCGTGACGCTTGACGGTGAAGTTCTTGGGCGTCATGACGGCATCATCAATTATACGATTGGGCAGCGCCGTGGCCTTGGAATTGCGGCGCCGGAACCGCTCTACGTTGTGCGGCTCGATGCCGAGCGTGGCGAGGTTGTTGTCGGTCCGCGTGACGCCTTGCGCGCAACCCGCATCTGGCTCCGGGAACTTAACTGGATGGGCGATGAACCATTTGAACGTATTCCGGCAGAAGGGCTTGAGCTTGAAGCAAGAATCCGTTCTACCGGCACGCCTCAGGGCGCAACGTTACTGAATCAGGATGGTATAGCATTTGTGCGATTGCATGATGGCGAAGACGGGATTTCCCCAGGCCAAGCCTGTGTTTTTTATGATGGATCCCGTGTCCTTGGCGGTGGCTGGATTGCTCGTGCCGAACCCGATAATGGGATTGCCATGGAAACGCCGGATCAGACAGATAAGCTTGCGGAGATCGTGCCAGCCGGTTAAAGCGAGTGCCGTGGACGAAGAGGGTAGAGACGATCAGGTCCGAATGAGAGCAAGGCATACGGACAGGCAGGAGAAGAGGGCCAGTCCTGCAAACTCGGTTAGGGGGCATCCCAATACCGGAAATCTGTATGCTGCGGAGTGAAGGGAATTATGCAGGAAATCGTTTCAAAGGCGGGCGGTTCGGTCATTGATCTGTTTGATGTGCAGCGTGCCTACCGGCGCTGGGCGCCAATCTATGATTTGACGTTTGGTAGATTGGTGGAAGCAGGACGCCGTCACGCGGTGGAAATCATCAACCGGCGCAAGGGCAGTGTGCTTGAGGTCGGCGTTGGCACGGGCCTGTCGCTACCGCGCTACGGTCGGCACTTGCAGATTACCGGCATAGACGTTTCTCCCGACATGCTGAAAAAGGCGCGTGGCCGGGTGGCCCAAAATGGCCTTGATAACGTTTCCGGGCTCCATGAAATGGATGCGGGCAATCTGGATTTTCCCGATGAAGAGTTTGATACGGTCGTCGCTATGTATGTGATCACCGTCGTGCCTGACCCGGAACAGGTCATGCGTGAGCTGGAGCGGGTATGCGCACCAGGTGGAGAGGTGGTCCTGGTCAACCACTTCAGCCAGGAAGAAGGCATTCGCGGGTTCATCGAACGCCTGTTCGCGCCGCTTGCGAGCACCCTTGGTTGGCGGCCGGTGTTTCCAATGGATCGGGTTCTCGGCAGCCGCGGATTGCGACTGACGGACAAATCGTCGTTACGCCCGCTCGGACTATTCACGATGCTGCGTTTCGTGAAGCAGCCGGACCTTGCTGCTGACCAGAAATTGCAGACGGAGACGGTAGCGAGTCAGGCGCGCTTCAAACCAGTGCGCGCTTGACCGGACGGGCAGCTTCCAAGCTTTCTTGACACAGGCGAAGGCCGTTCCTTATATCGCGTGTGCGGCGCGTGACGCGCGGCCATCGCATCTGGTTTGGCGGAGTAGCTCAGCTGGTTAGAGCAGCGGAATCATAATCCGCGTGTCGGGAGTTCAAGTCTCTCCTCCGCTACCAATTTTCATAATAAAATCAATATGTTACTTCTAATCGAAAGTCGCTCCAGTTTCTATTTTTGTGCATGGCAACCACATGGCAACCACCAGAAATCAAATCGCAGACGACGCAATCCATCCGATTTATTGGTCTCTAATTCCGACGTCGGGGTGTAAACTGAAGTTCGCAGGTTCGAATTACCCACAGACAGCCCGCCGTTTCGTTCGCTTCAGCGGCAATCATGTCCGCTTAGCAGTGGAAAGCAGTTGTCAAATGCAGTTCTGCTTTATGTCTGCAAATGACCCGAAGCGGACATTCACTGCAATTGCAGCGAAATGGATTCAATCAATCTTCGCCCCGAGGAGACAGGCAGGGTACTGAGTGCTTGAATACTCCAACGAGTGCTCAAGTCTGAGGTCACGGCTGTTCCGAATCGAGACCACAATTTTAGCAGCTCAGTCACTCGAAACGGAGGAACGATATGCAATCGAAAACCGTTGATCCAGGCACGGTTCAGACGGTAACGCCCGGCGAGTGGCTTCGCGTGATCATGATCCATCTTTCCATACCTCTGATCTTATTGGCCTGCGGAGGGGATATCCGTTGGTGGCAGGCTTGGGTCTTTTCCCTGCTCTTCGTTGCAGCCGGTATCGGAGGGCGCATCTGGGCAGAATGGCGGCATCCAGGGCTGATGGCGGAACGAACCCGATCCCTAAAGGCATCAGATGTCAAAGCATGGGATAAAGTCCTTGCACCGCTAATGGCATTGACCCTTGCCTTCCCGCCGGTCATCGTGGCGGGGCTGGATCACCGCTTTGGGTGGTCACCCGTGTTCCCCACATGGCTTAACATCACTGGTATCCTCTTGATCGCACTTGGATACGCCTTCGCTGCGTGGG
>DEIT01000027.1 GCA_002352635.1 Hyphomicrobiaceae bacterium UBA2767
CGCCGGAATCCATCATCCCGTTGCAGGAAAGGCCAACCATGAACTAACATTCAAACTGGACCAATCAGGTAGGGCTGGTCAGTAGAGGGAAGCCCAGATCGTCATCGAGCAATGGCGCAAACACTACAACACCAAGCGCCCCCACAGCGCGCTCGGATACCGACCTCCAGCGCCGGAACCCATCATCCCGTTGCAGGAAAGGCCAACCATGAACTAACATTCAAACTGGACCAATCAGGTGGGGCTGGTCAGGAGCGAAGGGGAGAGGCCGTGTCTGCAGAGTTCGATTATATGAGTGCGCTTGAACAGCGCCGACAGGTCGCCAAGAAAGAAATCTCGCCAGTGGAGCTGACGCGCCGGGCGCTCGAACGAGCCAAGGAAACCGACGAGAAACTCAACTCATTCTATTTCCTGATGGAGGACGAGGCCCTGGCGGCCGCAAAAATTGCCGAGGACGCGGTCATGAAAGGCGCACCTCTCGGCCTGCTGCACGGCATACCCTTCTCTGCGAAAGACCTGATGGCGGTGGGCGGCGTGCGCTTTTCATCCGGATCGCGGGCAATGGCCGACAATATCGCCGCGTCGGATGCCCCTGCCGTCGAGCTCGCAAAATCGGAAGGCGCCGTCCTGATCGGCAAGACCACCTCCAGCGAATTCGGCTGCAAACCGGTTGGCGATTCTCCTCTGACCGGAATAACCCGTAGTCCCTGGAATACGGACAAGACACCCGGCGGATCAAGCGCCGGTGCCGCATCATCTGTTGCAGCCGGGGTCACGACATTCGGATTGGGCACTGACGGAGGTGGTTCGGTGCGCATCCCATGCGCTTTCAGCGGTCTTGCCGGTATCAAGGGGTCGTTTGCCCGCGTACCGGTCTGGCCGACGTCGGCGACGCCGACCTTGGGCCACGTCGGGCCGCTTGCACGTTCTATCAAGGATGCGGCCCTCGCCTTTACGGCAATCGCCGGATATGACGCCCGTGATCCGTTTTCCATCGCCGGTCCACTCCCCGACGTCTTGGGGGCATGCGACGCATCGATCAAGGGAATGCGCATCGCCTGGAGCCCGACGCTTGGTTATGCCCGGCCCGATCCGGAAGTGGTTGAAATTGTCGAAGCCGCAGTCAAGAAACTGGAAGACCTCGGTGCACATGTGGAATTGGTCGAGACAGTTTTTGAAGAAGACCCGGCGGACCTCTGGACGGCAGAGTTTTATGCCGGCGTTGGCATCAAACTACGCACATTTCTGCAGGAAAAGCGCGACCTGCTCGATCCGGCCGTTGCCGATATCCTGGAGCCCGCACTCAGCCAGGACATGCAGGACTATTACACCAAGGTCTTCGCGCGTTATGAACTTCGCGACAAGATGAAGGTGTTCTTTGACGACTATGACGCGCTCATCTCACCAGTCTTGCCTGTGGCATCACTCGATGTCGGCAAGGACATTCCGGACCATTTGACGGATCGCAATCTGGTTTCCTGGGTTTATTACACTTATCCGTTCAATCTTACCGGCCAACCTGCTGCTGCGGTGTGCGCCGGCATCGCGGGCGATGGCATGCCGGTGGGTTTGCAGGTGGTTGGTGCGCGCCTCGCCGAAGCGACAGTTGTCAGCGTCGGCGCCGCCGTTGAGAGAACGCAACCCAAGGACTACAACATCTACCGCTTTGAGTGTTAGTCGGAAGGTCGACTGACAGCTGCCTGAAACTAACGTCACGAGTTCCTTCAGACGCTTCACGAGTATTCATCGCTGCGCAGCGAGCTGCCTGAGCTTACTGACCGCACTGTCGGGACTTGTCAAAATCGTGGCGGAGACGGATTCCGAAACAGCTTCACGCGCCTGGGCAGTCGAGAACTGCGCCAGAAGGACCGCATCGCAATTCGCAAACTTGGCCGCTTCTGTCGCCACAAGCTGATTGTGAGTTTTCGTGTCTCCGCCTCGCAGCGCCGTCATGGCTTCCGGCACGCACAGTGTCTGCAATTGAGCAGTGGAACCCAGTTGCACCTTCATAGCCTCGAATTCTTCCTCCATGGAAGGGACGCTCGGTTGAAAGGTGGCGACCATTCCAATGCTCTTGCCAGCGTTCAGAGCTTCTTCGAACATCGCCTCGTTTGGCTTCAATACAGGCAGCGGCGCCAGCTCCTTGGCTGCGGCCTCGATTGCAGCGCCGAATGCAGAGCAGGTAAACAGAATGCCGTCTGCCCCGCAGTCTTCGGCATAGCGTGCCAGCCGAATGAAACGCGAAATCATGCGCTCATCGAGACCACTTGCGCGCTCCAGGTCCGGAGCCAGCGAGTCTTCCAGAAGATTGCAAACCTCAGCTTCGGGCCACAGACGCGCGAACGCCTCAACGACCGGTGGCACGGCAACCGGTGTGGCGTGAATCAAAGCAATGCGTTTGCAGGCCACCACCGGGCTGCAACAACAATCGGCATCATGTTCGGGTAGTTTGCCTTCCGCCACTCGCTGACCTTGGTTTGGAACTTCCGATTCCGACTATAAAAAATACCCATAAATCATGTAATAAGGCTGCATTCTATCTTTACTGCCTGTGGCTAGAACGGGATATTCAGGCATCATGGCGTTCGACAGCTCAATATTGGAAAGATTCGCCCTGTTTTCGGGACTGGAACAGGAGGCGCTCGACAGATTAGCCCGCTATTCGCGCGGAATCTCGCTTGAGAAGGGCGAACAGCTCTTTGATCTGGGAGACCCTTCAGACGGATGTTACACCATACTGGAAGGCGTCTTTAAGGTATCCATACCCCTCTCAGACGGGAAGGAAACCTTGCTCAACATCATGGGTGCTGGTGATGTGATCGGAGAAATTGGGTTGATTGACTCTCAGCCAAGGTCCGCCACCGTGACCGCGTTGAAACCAAGTATGCTGGCCTTCCTGCCATCCCGCGATTTTAAGCATGTTGCCGACGCCAATCCGGGAATTTACTTGCATATGTTACAAATCCTGAGTGCCCGGGTACGCACGTCAACAGAGGCCGCCATGATGCAGACGACCCTGCCACTTCATGGCCGTCTTGCGCACGCTTTTCTGCGTTTGGCGGAAGGATTCGGGGAAAACCTCGAAGGCGGAAGAATGCTTATCCGGCATAAATGCACTCAAGAAGATCTGGCCCGGATGACCGGGTCGGCAAGGGAAAACATAAACCGCCAGATCAAGGAATGGGTGGAAGACGGATGTCTAAGTCGGATCAGCGGATACTACTGCATTGAAAACGATGAAAAATTGCGCGCATACACCGAGCTTTGAGTTTCCAGCTTCGATAGCTGTTAGAGCAGGCAATGATTAAAGGCATTAAGGCGAAAATTGAGGTGAATCTCCAGCAAACAGCCATTCTGTGATGCACGTCACATAGGATTTGGCGCCCCGTCTCCATCTCTCAATCAACGGACGGATAAGACTTCCAAGGATGGAGAGCTGGAATGAACACCTTCAAGACCCTCAAGAACTTCTTCTTCGCAAGCCTCACAGCAGCGACAGTTCTCTCGGCAGCC
>DEIT01000145.1:0-3030 GCA_002352635.1 Hyphomicrobiaceae bacterium UBA2767
CGATCCATTTGCGGATTCCGGCAACTAGGAAACGTCAGTTTTCTGCGTGTTCACTGCGTGTGCGATAGTATGCAAGGACGGCGCTGCGGATGGCGCTTGATAGGCCGCTGTTTCCACGGCTTGAGTCGATTTGCGTGATCAGCTCCGGAAGAGAGCAGCCTTGTGCCTGCGCCATCTCCTTGAGCGCCGCCCAGAAATCGTCTTCAAGCGAAATGCTGGTTCGGTGCCCGGCGACGGTCAACGACCTTTTTTTGGGGTTGCCGGCCATTTGCAATGACTTCCGCTAGTCACTTGGTCCAATCATCTCCTGTGGACGAACAAAGCGATCAAAATCATCTTCGCTCACATGTCCAAGCCTGAGCGCTTCATCTCGCAGCGTCGTTCCGTTCTTGTGCGCAGCTTTGGCGATTTCCGTCGCCTTGTCGTACCCAATCTCTGGCGCAAGGGCTGTTACCAGCATCAGTGAGCGCTCCATCAGGTCGGCAATGCGCTCGCGGTTCGCTTTTATTCCAACGACACAATTGTCAGTAAAACTGACACTTGCGTCAGCCAGCAGCTCGATCGACTGCAGCACGACGAAAGCAATAACCGGCTTGTAGACGTTGAGTTCAAAATGTCCCTGGCTTCCGGCAATGGTGCAGGTTGTCTGATTGCCCATCACCTTTGTGCAAACCATGGTCAGCGCCTCACATTGGGTCGGATTGACCTTACCCGGCATGATCGACGACCCGGGTTCGTTTTCCGGCAATTCCAGTTCGCCAAGGCCTGAACGCGGACCCGACCCGAGGAGACGGATGTCGTTTGCAATTTTGAACAGGCTTACTGAGACCGTATTCAGCGCGCCATGCATTTCGACCATGGCATCGTGAGTGCCGAGCGCTTCGAATTTGTTTGGCGCGGTTTTGAAAGGCAGTTTTGTGAAATTGGCAACTTCTTCGGCAAATTTTTCAGCAAACCCGGACTTGGTGTTGAGGCCCGTTCCGACTGCGGTTCCGCCCTGGGCGAGTTCATAGATCGCGGGCAGCGCCTGCTCGACACGACGGATGCCGTTTTCCACCATCACGGTGTAACCGGAGAATTCCTGGCCCAGGGTGACCGGCGTTGCATCCTGAGTATGGGTGCGCCCGATCTTGATGACGTCCTTCCATTCCTCCGCCTTGTCGTTGAGCGCGTTACGCAGCTTCTGCAGGGCGGGAATGAGCGCATGCACGGTCTCTTCAGCCGTTGCGATATGCATCGCAGTCGGAAAGGTGTCATTGGAGGATTGCGAGCGGTTCACATGATCATTCGGGTGAACGGGGTCTTTCGATCCAATTTCACCGCCAAGGATTTCGATTGCCCTGTTCGCGATAACCTCATTGGTGTTCATATTCGACTGGGTGCCTGAACCGGTCTGCCAGACCACAAGCGGGAAGTGATCGTTGAGTTTTCCTTCTGCAACCTCCAGCGCGGCGGCGGTGATTGCTTTGCCCAGCTTTTCATCGAGTGTGTCGTGCGCCAGGTTGGTGCGGGCTGAACACAGTTTGACGATGCCAAGCGCACGGACAAGTGGCAGCGGCATGGTTTCACCGCCAATCTTGAAGTTACCCAGCGAACGTTGAGTCTGCGCGCCCCAGTATTTTTCCTCTGGCACTTCGAGGGGTCCGAAAGAGTCGGTTTCGGTTCGCGTCTTGCTCATCTCTCGCTCCTGAATCCAAGCGTGTCTAGTGTGCCGACTGTGTAGCGCAAGGCGCGAGCAGTTTGAAGCACGCTATTGACATAAAGCGCCTGTCAATTGGAGCGGGTACGATTGATTGCCAGTGAGCTACTTCTTACGGAAGGCGTCGAGTTCGACCACGTCGGCAACGGGACCGTCGTTCATGTCATTCTCTGCACTCATACCGGAAGCGGAGCCTACGTCCACGCCAGACTGCCCGCCGGTTCCATCGGCTACGGCCGGAACTCCGGCTGAGTCGTCGCCTTCGCTACTCAATCCCGGAAGATCGGTTGTCTCGCGGTCTTCGTCATTGGCCGCGCCATGGTTGCCGAACTGAAGTCCGAACTGGACGCTGGGATCATAAAAAGCCTTGATCGCGAGGAACGGGACCACGAGGCGTTCAGGAATATTGTTGAAGGACAATTTGACCTCAAACCGGTCGTCCGACACTTCAAGGTCCCAGAACTGATGTTGCAGGACAATGGTCATCTCTTCCGGATACTGGTCTTTTAATCGCTCCGAGATCGCGACGCCCGGCGCACGCGTTTCAAACGCGACATAAAGATGATGATCGCCCGGGAGACCCGTTTTAGCGATCTTGTGCAAGACAGTTTGAACAACGCCGCGCAACGCTTCCTGCGTCAGCACGTCGTATCTGATCTGATCCTCAGCCATGGCCCTTATCAGCGCTTTCCCTCAGTCATTTCGCGACCGCACTTAGCAAAGGCAGGAAGTACTCCCCACGCGGTACTAGTGGAGGGCTTCTGTTGCCCGGCGCCCTCCTGAGCCGCGCCTGACCTTGCAAAAGGTCAGGGCTTAATTTCGAGACTATCGCGCTGACTACGCAGCGAGACGTGCCTCAGCATAGTTGTCGTTTGCAACTATTATGATGGTCCGATAACGGTGGTACCATGCCGAGCGAAAGTACGTTCTTTACACCCTCGTCGATCCTATTTCGCCCCCATCAAATGCCGCCGTTTCTTTGTTGGCTGCAAGCAGCATATGGTGGAGGCGCCGGGTACTGCCCCCGGGTCCGATAGGTTTATTACAACGCCCATTTATCGCCATAGCCGATCGAAACCGGCACCCTCTATATAGGCCGATAACAGGGCAAAAAAAAGATATAGATGCGTTGCAAGCCCGTTTTCAGGGCTTTTTGAGTCGTGCAAGCTCTACTTCTTTGGAGGTGGGCCCTTGCGTATGGCCATCTTCGCGATCATTGGAGACGTACGCAGCAGCATGGCGAACCTCTCACGCGCTTCATTTGCAACGCGAGGACGTTTTGTCATGCGGAACAAGGTCGCAAGAACCAGAGATGCATGCATCAGGCTCGT
>DEIT01000145.1:3090-5735 GCA_002352635.1 Hyphomicrobiaceae bacterium UBA2767
TAGATGAACAGGAGCCCTGCGGCCACGAGAACATACTGACTTGTATCTGCACGATCATTTGCATGCGCGACGGACAGTGAATAGAGCGGAATTGCGAATGCGCCGAACAGAAACGACCCGAAATAGATCGAATTCACCGCGCCAGGAGGAACCCAGGTCAGCAATAGACCTGCTATTGCAGCACCGAGGGTCGCTGCGATTACGAGCCAGCGGCGGTCGTACCGATCTGATAGATAGCCCAAGGGATACTGAAGCAGGGCGCCACCGACAATATTAAGCGCGATGAAGGTCGCGATTTCCGCAGTATCCAGACCCATCCGTTCGGCATATAGCGGTCCAACGAGCCGGAAGGTGGCGTTGGTTAGTCCAAGTGTCAGGCAGCCCATGCAGGCAAGCGGAGAGATGACCCAGATATCCTTGAGATTGAAGCTGAACTTTTTAGGTGGTTTGGGACTGGAGCGGTCGGCAAGCGAAACCGGAACCAGTGAGAGTGAGAGAAAAATCGCGGTAATGGCGAAAAGTTCAAACCCACCGATTCCAAACAGCGGCAGCAGGAATTGTGTGCCCGCAACTGCACCAAGGTCGACCAATCGGTAGATGCTGAATACGCGCCCTCGGTCCGCGTTGCGCGAACTGGCGTTGAGCCAGCTCTCCATCACCATGAACAGGCCGGAAAAACAAAATCCGGTCGCAAACCGGATGAAAAGCCAGACATAGGGGTCGACAATCAGAACCAGCGTCAGTGTTCCCGCGGATGCGATCGTTGCCAGCGCGGCAAACACCCGGATATGCCCGACTTTCTGGATGAGCTGCGGCGTCATTAGGCAGGACAAGGCAAAGCCCGCAAAATAGGCTGTGCCAAGCAGACCGATAACGGTTGGACTGAAACCTTCCGCGTTGGCGCGCAATGTAACCAGCGTGCCCTGAATGCCGTTGCCGGCGAGAAGAATACCGGCGGCAGTGAGCAGCGGAATGAGATGGCTTAGTGTGGGCATGACGGATATCCAACGGAGGAAGTGGCAACGCGCGGATACCGCAATCTACCTGGTATGAATACCCGTTCGTTTGTCAGGGCTGCGTTGTTGTCGGCGCATAGCGGGCGAGTCAGCGGCCTCGGGTTTTCTCGGCAATGCTGGCCCATTTGGTGTCGTCCCAGTTCTGCATGCTCTGGGTTGCTGAGCCATTGACGCCTTGCAGCGATTTGCCGCCGTCGATCACGACGATTTCTCCATTGATAAAGCCCGCCTCTTCACTGACCAGAAATGCCGCAAGATTGGAGAGTTCGGAATGCTCGCCTACGCGGCGAAGAGGAATATCGTCCGCCATAGGGAAGTCGTCCAGGTCATCGGGCCGCAACCGTGAACCGGCGCCTTCGGTTGGAAAGGGTCCAGGGGCAATGGCAACTGACCGGATGCCTTTCGGCCCCCATTCCACGGCAAGGCTCCGGGTCATCGACGCCACACCGGCCTTTGCCATCGCGGACGGCACCTGAAATGCCGCACCGTACAGCGCGGAAGTCGTGAGGATATTCAGGATCACGCCAGGCCGGTTGGCTTCGATCCAGCGCCTGCCACAGGCGACGGCGCAATAGGCGGAGCCGTGCAGAACAATGCCGAGAATTGCATCGATTGCCCGATGCGACAGATCTTTGGTCTGCGCTATGAAATTTCCAGCGGCATTGTTGACGAGAATGTCGAGCGATCCGCTTGACCAGATATCTGACATCATCGCCTCGACCGCATCGGGGTCGCGTATATCGCATTGGTGAATTGTGACCGTTGCCCCGATATCGCGCTGAAATACTTCTTTGGTTTCCTGTAGTTTCTCAACGCGGCGGCCGCAGATTATGAGGTCCGCACCCAACTCGGCGTAACGGCGGCCAATACTCTTGCCAAGTCCGGTTCCACCGCCGGTAATCAGCGCACGCTTTCCCTTCAACAGATCATCTTGAAACATGATGCGCAGTCTCCTTCACCTCGTAGACTAGGCGCAAGAGCTCAGCCTGCAAGCGGCTTTCCGCTCGTGCGTCCTATCAATCAGAGTCAGGCGACCCGGTCGCCAGGCTCCTTGCCAGCAAAGAATGCGTCGAGATTGTCGAGTGCACGGAAGCCCATGGCATCGCGCGTTTCACTTGTCGCCGATCCGATATGGGGCAGGAGAAACGTGTTGTTGAGTTCCTTGTAACGAGGATCGATGCCAGGCTCGTTGTTGAAGACATCGAGCCCCGCTGCTGCCGGTTTGCCCGCCTTCAATCCAGCAATGAGCGCATCATCGTCAATCAGTGTTCCGCGCGCCGCGTTGACAACGATTGCACCGTCGGGCAGCAGCGCAATACGTTCGGCGTTTAGCATGCCCCGGGTCGAGGGCAGGTTCGGCGCATTGAGCGACAGGAATTGGCAGTGTGGGAGCATGTCCTCCATCGTCTCGAAAAAGACCGCACCCATTTTATCTTCGTCCGGTTTGGGAGCCGGGTTGTGGTAGAGGATCTTCATATCAAATCCGCGCGCACGTTTGGCGACCACCTTGCCGACGCGTCCAAGTCCGACGATGCCGAGCGTTTTGCCGGTTACTTGAGTTCCGACCATGAATGCCGGACTCCAGTCTTTCCAGGCAGCGGTCCTAACAAGCATCTCACCTTCGCTTGC
>DEIT01000130.1 GCA_002352635.1 Hyphomicrobiaceae bacterium UBA2767
CCAAATGCACGCGGCACAATAGCCGATTGGGTGCCGGGCGGCAATCCACTATACGAGCCGGTTTATTTCATTTTTTGAGATGGGTGGGCATCAAGTCTGGCACAGGCAACGCCGGCTCGGCGCCCAGTCCAGACCCATACCAGACGGTTGCGGCTTGCGCATGGATCGACATCTGCGTGACGGTTTTAACCCGATGCAAGATAGGAGAGGGCGCTCAAGGTATGGATCTTGGTCACCTGCACAAGCTCGTCAATGTCGACATACTCGTCCGGTCCGCCCAGATTGTAAGGTGTGAGGCCACACACGACGGTCGGCATGCCGGCCGCCCGGTAAAGCCTCGCATCCGATGCCCCTACACGCATGTTGGGAACAGGATTGGCTTTCAATACGCTCCCGCACGCGCCCAGCACAGCTTGCACGATTGCATCGTCCGGTGATGTCCAGGTTGGTTCATAACGGCGCGTGATCTCAAAGCGGATGTTTGAGGCAGATTCAAGCAGCCGGACGATTTCTGCCTCGATCTCGGCAACGCTGACCCCCATCGGCAGGCGGATATCCGCATTCACCTCTGCCCAATCGGCAACAAGATTGGGGGATTGTCCCCCTTTGATGCGCCCGAAATTCACCGTGATACTTTGAAGGACCTGTGCCTCACCGGCGCCTCCAATGGGTTCAGAAATGGACTTTGCGTCTGCAATTACGCCCGCAACCTCCCCAGGCGTATTGACTGCATATGCGGAAAGCGTATCAAGCGCATCCATCGCCTCACGCAGGGCATCGATGGCGTTTGAACCGCGGTGAACATGTGCGCCGTGCGCGGGTTTTCCGCTCGCGAAAACATCGATCCAGATCATGCCTTTTTCGCCGATGCGCGGCACGATGGGCGACCCGACATCTGCGTTCAAGATTGCGTCACCGCGCGCCTGGGGAACGTTCTCAATCAGATACTGGCTTCCGAGCAGCCCCATCGACTCCTCATCCCCCGCCAGCGTCAGTGATAATTCACCGGCCCAGGCATCAGGCATGCCGGCCAGCAGCTTGAAGCATTTCAGCAGACAGGCAACGCCGCCTTTCATGTCGGCCGAGCCGCGTCCAAAGACCTTGCCGTCGCGGACAATGCCGGAAAAAGGGTCGTCGCTCCAGCCGGACCGGTCGCCAACGGGGTAGGTGTCGAGATGCCCGTTCAGAACCAGACGCTTTCCTGGCTTAGTAGCGCGAACGGTGGCAACGAGATTGTCGATCGGGGGCTCGCTTGTATGGATGGTGGTTTCGACGTTGGATAACGGCGCCAGCATCTCCGACACCGCCTGCGCGGCGGCGCGTGTGTCGCTCGGGGGTGTTTCAGATGGAATGCGAACCAGTTGCTGCGTGACTTCAACCAACTCGTCGCGAGCCTTGTCCAGTTCATTGGAAATCTCGCTGAAACAGTCTTTTGCTGCCACGCCCGGTGAGAACTCTGTGTTTGTCATGACGCGACCCCACTGGAGCGCGCCTTGCGGGCACTGGGCGTGGCTTTGGCTTTCAGGCGTTGCACGATGAAGACGAGCCACAGGACCGCCAGACCAAGCGGGTAAACCCACTCCTTTGCGGGGCGGTTCAACTGCTCGACATCGATTGTGGTGATGTTGTCTCCGAAGGTCAGGCCAGCCTTCTCACCCGCACCATTGAATGCCAGGTTTTGAACAGCGAGACGCTCACCGCTTTCCTTCTCCAGAGTCGCTCCGATCCTCTTCGCGACGGGCTCCTTCTGCGCGCCGGTGGAAGGATTGGCAGGAATGACAAACAGTTTGTAACGATCCCCATATTCCGTCTCGCGTGTCACATGCAGGCGTATGGCCCGATCCGTTGGCACGCCACCGGTGTCCGCCTTGCCAATGTTCGCGAAATTAACCGGGGCAAATTGCGGATAGACACGATCGAGAATGAAATCGGGCCGAAACAACGCCAAAACAACGACGGCAAGCAGCAGCCGTTCCAGGATCGACAGTCTTGTCAGCAACCACCCCTGGGTGAGGCTCGCGAAACAAAGGATGGCAATGAGCGAAACCACGAAGATCATCAATCCGTGCCAGACGCTCGTCACGCCCACCAGGAGAAGTTCGGGATTGAAGATAAAAACAACCGGCAGGATGCTCGTACGAATATCGTAGAGGAAAGACTGCACGCCGGTGCGCATGGGATTGGCGCCGGATATTGCGGATGCGGCGAAGGCCGCCAGACAAACGGGCGGTGTCGAGTCGGCCATGAGGCCAAAATAGAGAACGTACAGATGCACCGCGATCAGCGGGATTACCAGTCCCGACGCATTTCCGAGCTCCACGAGCACCGTTGCCATCAGGGACGCGACGACGATGTAATTGGCTGTCGTCGGCAATCCCATGCCGAGGATCAGGCATACGACCGCCACCAGCGGCAGCAGGATATAGAAATTGCCCTGTGAGATGGCCTCGATAACCGACAGCATGGCGTTGTTCAGACCCGTTGAGGAAACCGCGCCGACAATGATGCCCGCGGCCCCCACGGCGGCCGTTACTCCCGCCATGCTTTTCGCGCCTGAAACCATTGCATCGAACACGGTGATGCAACCCGCACGCACACCAAGCAGCATCGATTTGTCTTGCCTGCGCGCATCCACCAAGCTGTTGGCGTAGATGATGCCGATCATCAAAAGGATGGCATAGAAGACGGCGCTTCCCGGGCTCCAGCGTTCCACCAGCAGAAGGTAGATCAGCACACCGATTGGAATGAGAAAATGCAGCCCGCCTTTGAGTGTGAGCCATACGTCCGGCGTATCGGCGCGGGACATTCCCCGCAGACCGAGCTTCATGGCTTCAAGATGCGAAATATAGAAAAGCGCGCAATAGCTGATGAAGGCCGGGATCGCCGCGTGAACGATGACGTCATAGTAAGAGATCCCAATAAACTCGGCGATGATGAATGCCGAGGCCCCCATGATCGGCGGCATCAACTGGCCATTGGTGGAGGCGGCGACCTCAATGGCGCCGGCCTTGTAGGCGGGCAATCCCATTTTCTTCATCAGGGGGATGGTGAAGGCGCCGGTCGTGACCGTATTGGCGATCGATGACCCTGAAACCGTGCCCGTGAGGCCTGAAGCCATGATTGCAGCTTTGGCCGGACCGCCTCGATACTGACCGACCAGCGCAAACGAGACGTCGAGAAAGAACCGGCCCGCTCCCGCCTTGTCCATGAAGGCGCCGAACAGGACGAACAGAAATACGTAGCTCACCGACACATCTATCGGGATGCCGAACACGGCCTCGCTCGACAGCCACTGATATCCAATCAGCCGTTCAAGCGAGACGCCCTTGTGGGAAATGATGTCCGGCATCGATTGCCCAAAAATTGAATAGAGCAGAAAGACCAGGCAGACGATGACGAGGGGCAGGCCGACGCTGCGGCGGGTGGCTTCGAGCAACAAAACAATGCCGAGGCCACCGAGGATTGCCTCGAAGGGAAAATTGTACCCCGCAACAGGGATCTCCAGCAAAATGCCATCGCGCGATACGATGCCATCGTAGGCAATCCAGACATAAGCGCATGTCGCGAAGGCGAGCGCCCCAAGGGCGAGCGTGAGCCAATTGTGTGATTTCCTGGTGGCTTCCCAAACGGTCGGAAACATCAAAAAGCCGAGCAATAGCCCGAAGGCGAGATGCAGGCCGCGCGCGGGCAGATCGACAAAAATACCGAAGCCGAACTCGAACGGGAGTGGTGACGCGATCCAGAGTTGCCATGCCGACCAGATAAAGGCGACAGCAGGCACGAGGAGCGCCAGCCGACCGCTCAGGCCGCGGCCAGCCCCCTCGAACTTGTCAACGAGGGCATCGATTTCGACTTCGGGCTTCACTGGTCCGGCTTGCTCGGGCTGGTGTTGAGTGATTGGCGCCACCCGCCAGTCAGAAGGGTGGCGCCGGGGAGGACAGCCTGCTGGCTCCACAAGCCGCAGGCATTCCCTTTTCCTACATCAGGCCTTTTTCCTTGTAGTACTTCGCCGCACCGGGATGCAGCGGTGCTGAATTCCCATTCTTGATCATGCCTTTCGGTGTCAGGATGGAATAGGCAGGATGGAGTTTCTTGAAATCGTCCAGGTTTTCGAAGACCGCCCGAACAACCTCATACACGACATTTTCAGGCACTTTGGCGCTGGTGACGATTGTCGCGTAGCCACCGAATGTCGTGACGGGTGCAGTGACAGAGGAGTAGGCACCTTTGGGAATATCGACTGGCCCGTAGAAGGGGAACTCACTGATCAGGCCCTTTTCCACGCCGGTATTCAGATCAACGATGTAAGCACCGCAGCCCTCGGTTGCCACCGCAACGCCCGAGTTAGGAATGCCGACAACATAGCCATAGGCATCAATCTTGCCGTCGCACAGTGCCTTGGAATGCTCAGACGAGGTCATTTCCGTTACCAGTTCAAAGAAGTCCTTCGGTGTCTTGTAACGCTCCATGAGCAATTCGGTTGTGGCGCGTTGTCCAGAACCCGGGTTTCCCATGTTGAAGCGCTTGCCCTTCATGTCCTTCCAGGACTTGATGCCGGAACCCTTCGCGGCAATCAGCTGATAAGGCTCCGGGTGTACGGAAAATACCGCACGGAGATCCTTGTTCTTCGTCACCTTGTCGGAGTCACCCTTGTAGGAGTGATATTGCCAGTCTGACTGTGAGACGCCGAAATCAAATTCGCCGGCAGTGATCTGGGCAATGTTGTATGTGGATCCGGCGGAGGAGGGCGCCGAACAGCGAATGCCATGCTTGCGGCCTTTCTTGCGGCCTTCCGCAGCCTCCTTGTGGATCATGCGGCAAATCGCATTCCCCGTAACGAAATACACTCCCGTCGGGCCACCCGTTCCAATCGTGATGAAGGTTTTCTCCGCCGAATGCGCGGACATGTTCGCACCAAACAGCGCCGCAGTCGCACACACACTTGCGAGCAGGGTCTTTCTCAATATTCTCATCTGAATTTCCTCCCTTAGGGCGCATGTCCGAGTTGCGGGTCCCGACATGCGCGGCACAGCAAATAGGAGAGAATTAGAGTCTGTCCAGGCAATTGCGTCCAATAATATGATTTGCTGTCCATATTGGGAAAATCTATGATGTCGCCTCAAGGAAAGGAGCGCCGAGACCATGGATATCCGGCAGTTGAGATGTTTCGACGCGGTTCTTTCCACCGGCGCAATGACACGGGCGGCGGAGCTTCTGGGTTTGGCGCAACCCACGGTGAGCATCACCATTGCCCAGCTTGAGCGCGAAATTGGCTTTGAACTCTTCAAACGATCCAAAGGGAGACTGGAGCCCACGCCCGAAGCCTACTCGTTTCACGAATCCGCGCAGCTTGCCCTGGAGAGCGTTTCAAGGGTCACGCAGGCCGCGAACGAGATCCGCCGGCTGAATGAGGGCGAGGTTTCCATTCTGTGTTACCCCGGCATTGCCTGGCGATTGATGCCCGAGCTGATTGAAGAGTTTCGCTCCAAGCGCGAGGGTGTACAGGTCAAGCTTATCTCGCGCTCGTCTGCCGCACTCCGCCAACTCATTCTGGCGCAGAATTTCGATGTCGCTGTCATCGAGGCGCCGGTTACCCCATCGGTCGGTGACACGATGCAATATCGCTACTGCTGCCAATGCGCGCTTCCGCCGGGACACCCGCTTGCTGATCAGAAAACCATTACACCTGCGCACCTTGATGGCGTGCCATTTGTTGCGCTGTTTCCGGACCATTCCACGCACCATCAGATCCGCAACGCTTTCGCGGAAAGTGGTGCTGAATTGCGTATCGCACTCGAATGCGACTTCTTCGTTTCCGCGCTCAGTTTCGTCATGCAAGGCGGTGGCGTGACGATTCTCGACCCCATCACGGCAAACCATATTGCGGAGGGAGATGTCGTGCTGCGTCCCTTTGAACCGGAGATAGATTATGAACTGGCACTGGTGCGTCCATCCAACCGTCCGCACTCGCGTCTTGCCGACGCCTTTTGTGCGAAGCTCACCGAGAAACTTGACGGTCTCGCAGCAATCGATGGTGGGTAGGTTCCACGGGGTTTGTATTTCTCCCCCATTTGCCGCCAGGCGCCCAAACAGGCACTATGGAGCTACGGGAAACCGATTTGGAGGTCAAAATGACCGAAGACATCGGAAACATGTTTGTCCTCGCCTTCTATGCCGCTGGCATCGTTACCTGGACTGTCGTGCTCTTCACCGTTCACGAATGACGGCGGAGACCCTCCAGGTGGGGCATTCGTTCTGCTTTGCTCGGAGCCAGAATGGCAGCGCAAAAGGAGGCTGTTGCGATGTCGAATAAGCCCCACACATTTGTACTGGTTCACGGCATCTGGCATGGCGGCTGGTGTTGGAAAGAGGTAGCGGAAATCCTGCGAGGACGTGGGCATGGCGTCACCGCGCCCACCCACACGGGCCTTGGTGAACGCTCACACCTGCTTTCAAGTTCAATCACACTCGACACGTTTGTGGAGGATATCGTCAATCACCTAAAGTGGGGCGAATTGAACGATGTCACGCTGGTTGGCCACAGCTTCGGTGGCGCGGTCATCATAGGGGTCGCAGACCGGGTGCCCGAACGGCTGGCGAAGCTGATCTTTCTCGACGGCGCAATCATGGAGAATGGTGAGACGTGGTTCGGCCTGCTGCCCAAGGAGATGGCCGATGCCCGAGTGGCACAAGCGCAGGAAAGCAGTGGTGGCGTATCACTCCCTGTAGGCGCGCCCCAGAGTTTCGGCGTCACCGAGCCTGAGAAGGTTGCCCATCTGGAAAGCATGCTGACACCGCATCCGCTGGCCACCTGCACAACCCCGCTAACGCTAACTAATCCCCCCGGAAACGGCCTGCCGGTCGCCTATATTGCCTGCACACAACCCGCTTATCCGCCCGCTGCCGGCGCCCATGAGCGGGCGAGGGAGGCCGGGTGGCCAATTCAAGAACTCGCAACCGGCCATGATGCAATGGTCATTTCACCTGCGGAAACGGCGGATCTGCTCGAAAAGAGTGCTGACCCGCGCGGGTAGTATTCATAGTAGGGGACTCACAAATTCATGACCGATAATCAGGACACCAATATCGCTGCGTCCAAGCTGAAACTGGCGCAGGTCAATTTTCAGTTTCATGCTCCATCCCAGGCGCAAGCGCAGAAAGCAGCCCTTGAGCGCGCTCATGCAATTGCAGATGAGGTAACGGGGTTGATCTGGAAAGTGTGGATCTATGATCACGACAGGAGTGAGGCAGGGGGGATCTATCTCTTCCAGGATGAAGCTTCGGCTCAAGCCTACCTCGGCGGAGACATCTTCACCGGCTTGAGAAACATGCCCGGTGTTGAAGACATGCAGGTCAAGATATTCGACGTCAACGAGGTCAACAGCGCAATTACACGTGCGCGCTTGAGCTTAACCGATTCCAACTAGCGTATGTGCCACGCAACAGTGGCGAAGGAACAAGCCTCTAGCGCCGCCTCAGTGTGACGTTGCCAGTGCCTCTTTCATTGCGAACGCGAGCGGACTGGCTGTTACCCCGCACGGTGATATCGACGTCGCCGGCAAGCGTGGATTGCTCGCTAAACAGGACGCCTCGGTAGGTGCTGGCGCCGCGTTGCGAAATTCGGCCATAAATCTTAAATGTGCCCGCGGCGGCGGCACATTTTGCATTGAGCACGAAAGTCTTGCCCGCGCTGTCGCCCTTCTCGTATTTGACCCGGCAACTGACAGGTTCCACCTGACCCGTTGTCAGGCGGACAGTCCCGCGGCCGCTCCACGTGCCGAGTATCGAGGCAGCAGAGGCAGCGCTGGAGGCGGCAGCAAGTCCAAGTGTCAGGGCCACCGCAGCAGTAGGAATAAACCGCATTGAGAAGTCTCCTTGTTTCCCCGGTGCACTCAACAACAGAACGTCAAATTCTCTGTCAACCGGAGCAACTCCGGATAACCTATTGAAGACGCGGGTGACAATAGCCGATGAGCACCGCCGTTGATACGTAGATATGGTGCTTCATCCGGCGCATACCACATAAAAGAGATGTGATCGCTGATTTATACGTCAGTACAAGGAAGGTGGACCACCCAAGCTCCTGAAGCCCGATTGGCAGCGTGAAACCCTCGCGACCTTTGTGTTCTCAATTGGTACCTGTTAAGGCAATCTTGAATTGTTTTTATTTCCGTAAAAACACAATTCATGCTATCGTCTCCAACCACAGTGCGGAATTAGAAAAAGACCTGACGCAGCTCCTTCAGCAAGGGGTGGCGGCCTTTCCTCGACCCAAAAATGTCGATGCGATCTCTGCTTCAGTGAAACAAGCCCTTGATGCGGCAAACGCCGCCGTACTGAGCAATGGAGGCTGAAATGAAACGAATTTATCTGAGCAGTTTGTTGTCGATTATCCTTCTGTGCATGGTGTCACATGCTGGTTTTGCGCAAGCCCAGCGATCCGACCCGACAAAGGTCAGAACCCATAATCAACGACTTCAACAAGCGAACCGAGGAACCGTCGGCGTAGTCGCCGGGTCGGTCGGTGGCACATATATTCGTATCGCGCAGGATCTCTCGCTGGTTCTTGATGACTCCGACAAGTTGCGGGTTCTTCCCATCGCCGGCAAAGGCGCCACTCAGAACGTATCGGACATTCTCTATTTGAGAGGGGTCGACATCGGCATCGTGCAATCCGATGTCCTGAGCTTCATCAAAAACAAGAAATTGCACGACGATATAGATAAGCGAATTCATTACGTTACGAAGCTCTATAACGAAGAGATGCACATAATAGCGCGCAAAGACATCAAAGTAATTGAGGATCTGGCCGGCAAAAAAGTGAACTTCCGTTCCAAGGCGACCGGAACGAACCTGACAGCCACCAACGTTTTTGGCAGCTTGGGCATCAAGGTTGTCTCAACGCATTTCAAGCATTCCGACGCCGTTGCCAAAGTGAAGTCCGGTGAAATTGCGGCAGCCATCCGGGTTGCCGGCGAACCTGCCAGTTGGGCGGCCAATCTGAAGGCGGAGGACGGGCTTCACCTCATTCCCATTCCCTTTGGAGAACGGTTGCAGCAAACATACCTGCCCACGACATTCACCCATCAGGATTATCCCAATCTCGTCCCCCAGGGCACGACCGTTCCCTCGATTGCGGTTGGTGCGGTCATGGCTGTCTACAACTGGCCGGAAAACGGAACGCGTTACAAGAAGGTCGAGAACTTCATCGAGGCATTCTTCTCCCAGTTCAGCAAGTTTCAGAAATCACCCCGGCACAAGAAATGGCGGGAAGTCAATCTGAATGCACGGGTTCCGGGTTGGACGCGGTTTAAACCTGCAGACGACTGGTTAAAACGCAACAAGGCACAACTTCAAAACCAGGACGCAAAACGTGCCGAGTTCATGAAGTTCCTGAAGAGCGCTGGCTCCTCCGGACCCGGTTCCGGATCCCTGACACCCGAAGTGCAAGAACAACTCTTCCAGAAATATGAGAAATGGAAGAACCAACAGGCGCGCTAACTAAACTCCGCAGGTGAGGTGCCACCCCGCGTGCCGGCATGATCTGTGCCCACATAGACGTTCACCTGCTCAATGATGAACCGATGCTGACATCAGGCGCGGATGGATGTAAGTCTCCTGTCCGGGATCAAACTGGAGGGCGACCATGCGGCAAAGAAAATTCATACAATGCGACGTGTTCACCGCCGTGCCGACCAAAGGCAACGGGCTGGCCGTTATCGTAGACGCGGACGGATTGACAGACGACCAAATGCAAGATTTCGCGGCCTGGACCAACCTTGCTGAAACAACGTTCCTGCTTCCACCGACCGAGGCGTCAGCGGACTACAAGGCTCGAATTTTTACACCCGTCCAGGAGATGCCATTTGCGGGGCATCCAACCCTCGGCAGTTGCGCCTCATGGCTTCATACAGGCGGCACGCCCAAACAGGAAGGCATTGTGAGGCAGGAATGCGGGGTCGGAATTGTCGACATCGACATGACCAGAAAAGTTCCGGCATTTGTCGCGCCGCCCACGACCATCGAGCCGCTCCAGCAAGAGCAAATTTTGGCAATCTGCGATGCACTGGACATAAACTCAGCCTCGATTGTCAGAACGGCGAAACTGGATAATGGACCGGTTTGGCAAGCTTTCGAATTGGCAAGTGCCAAGGATGTTCTGGCCGTCGACTCATCAAAAGTACGTTGGCCCGCATTCAAATCGATAGGACTAATCGGGCCACATGCTGAAGGTTCCGAATGTGACTACGAGGTGCGTAGCCTGGCACCGTCCAGCGGCATGAGTGAGGACCCGATAACGGGGTCGTTAAACTCGGCCATCGCATGCTGGATGTATGACCAGGGCAGGCTGCAAAGCAACCTCGTCGTAGCGCAGGGGACCAATATCAATCGGCAAGGGCGTATCTTTATCGATCCGGACCCAAACGAAGCAGGGCGCATTCTGATTGGAGGAGAAACTCAAATCCTGATCGAAGGCATTGTAACGCTCTAGGTTGGGCACAGTTGGTTCCGGACCTATGCGGCCCTGTCGTTTTCCAGCTGGTCTTGATTGGACTGCGTGATCGGTAGCGAGACGGTAAAGAGGCTGCCTTCATCCTTTCGGCTTTCCACGTGAATTGATCCCCCATGCATCTCAACGAGTGTCCTGGCCAGATTCATGCCGATGCCAGTGCCGGTTATTCCGCTTGAGGTCCGGGCCCGGAAAAACCGTTCAAACATTTTGGGCAGATCTTCCTCGTCAATCCCAAGACCATAGTCGCGCACGGAGATCTCAACGCAATCGCCCCTGCATTGCCCTACGACGTCAATTTTTTGCGCTCCGGGCGCATATTTGACTGCGTTGGACAACAGATTTGTAAACACTTGTTCAAGCGCTGCCGGATCGGCCTCGATGTTTGCCGGAAGGCCCGCCAGGTCATAAGAAATGATATGGCGTTTCGACAGCTCCTGCTGACGTGAACAAACATCCCGCACAACCATCTCCACATTGCAGGGTCCGATTTCGACACCAATTTTTCCGCTTTCCATGCGCGCGGCAGTCAATATGCTTTCCATGAGCCGGGCCATACGTTTCACCGCATCCCTGATCTTGTTGACCCGCTCGATGGCTTCTTGAGATGTCAGGGCGTCTTTGCTTGCCCGCCTGCTCAGTCTTTGCGCCGTACTGTCAATGATTGCCAATGGCGTACGGAACTCATGGCTTACCATGGCGACAAACTGGCGCTGAAGTTCATTCAGTTCCTTTTCCCTGCCGAGGGCTTCTTCAAGTTGTTTGGCCTGCTGTTCAATCTTCGATGTGCGTCTTGCAACCAGCTCTTCGAGGTTGATGTTGGTCGCGTTCACTTCCGCGTTGGCCTTCTGTAGGTCAGCCAAAGCTGTTCGCAAAGCACGCATCGGGAGGATTTTGAGGATTACAAAAGTGGTTCCACCAAGCATCAGCCCAAGGATGGCCGCCAGAAGGGAGCGCCAGAAGACATTCATGACGCTCTCCGAATAGGAGACGGAACCAACATTCAGGTGACCATCGTAAAGCTGTGCAACTCCTGTTATCCAGAAGCGGGATAGGGGCTCCTCCTTGCTAAGGATGTGGTTTCCAGTCATGTCGATGACATGAAAAGCGTGGGGCGTTGAAATTCTGAGCGGCTCCAGTGCGCCAATAAACCGGTCACCCATATACATCCACATCTGCGGATTTTTATAGATCACAGCGGAGGCGTGGGCTGCCGCATCTTCGGCTTTGGCCTGAATGCGATCCGTTTCATATGAGATCGCGGCGTAGGTGTAGATTGCGGGAATGGAGAGCGCTATCAGCAGCCCAAGGATGGCCGCAAGGCGGGTTATTTGCCATTCTACAGCCGTTTCAGATCGGATGCCCGCTCTCATCATTTCTGAGCAGCCTGTTGAGAAACTTCGACGTGACCGCTTCGGCGAAGAATCCGGCTACCTTCAGGCGAACCGATGAAGGCGATGAAATCCGATGCAAGCGTAGTGACGGCGGGTCCGGTTACCAGGTGAAATGTCTTGCCAATCGGATAAGCACCCGACGCAATTGTCTCGGGCGACGGGACAATGCCGTCCAACGCCAACGCCCTGAGCGAACGCTTCTCCGCCAGGATCAGGGACAGGCTGGTGACACCAAAGCCGCATTTCAGCTTTTCGAGGATCTCTGCATTGTGCTGATCCGTGACACCGACTGGCAGGTGTTTTCGTTTCGAAGCCCTCTTCAGCGCCTCTCCCATACCATTGATGTGTTTTGCCAATATTCGGAAATCGCCATCCGTTGGCGGGCGAAGCACCAGCCGGACCGGACTGCCATCGGCCCACATGGCCCGGTCTCCCGTAAAAATCTCCAAAACTTTCGGAGTGGTTATTCCCTTGTTGGGCATGTTCTTGGGAACCGCGAACACCAGAGCCGTCTTCGCATAAGGCCTGGAGCGGGCACCTTGTGCGTATTCTTTGTCCTTCACTGGTCGCGAACTAATGCTCAGATCGATGGCGCCGGCCAGCAACGCCTTGATGCCACCGCCGCTGCCAAGGCTGGGCACGACCTGCACAGTGACGTCAGGATGAGACTTCTCATATGCTTTGGCCAAAAGCCTCATGGTGCCGAGATCACCGCCGGTACCGCCGAGCAACAGCCTGGTTGGCTTTGCCTCCACCTGGGTGGCAAACGTCAGGAGAGATATCAAAATAAGAGCGAAAGTATTCAGCGGCGCTGCCCTGCGACAGCGCTGGATGAAGTCCAGCATGGTGCTTTCCCCCGGTCGTTCTGACCTATGTGTTTTGGTGCAAGACCGAAATTTCTTCCCGGTAGCTCCACGCTTTTGATGCAATCATCACGTGTATCTTGCGGATCTATGCAACCAACAATGGATGATAAGGATTTACAATCGGTGAACTGAGACAGCATGCCGCACCGTCAAGAACCGCAGATAGGAGGTCACATCCTCAGACGGTCACTGCTCTGTTGAGATATTGCGGTATGGGGTGGCCAGGACCGGCACACCCCAAGCGTTGCCGGGCGAGGTCACCCGGCTCAACTGGCCTGAACGAAGACGATCTTCAAACCGTTAACGGCAGCCCTGATATCGCATGCAGCCGTAATAATTGCGGTTTCCATATCCCCAATTCGCGGCGCATCGGTTGCTCCAGTACTGACAGCGCCCATAGGACGGGCGATAGCCGTAGTAGCTGTAGGCCGGGGCATAGCCGTAGAAGGGAAGGCTCAGATAGATGCTCGGCCCGCCATAGTAACGGCGTCTGTGCCCTCGGCTGCGATAATAGCGGCGTTTATGTCTTCGGCTCTTGTGGGCTCTGCGTTTGTGCTTGCGGCTCTTGTGGGCTTTACGTTTGTGCTTGCGGCTCTTGTGGGCTTTGCGGCTACCACCACGGCGCGCTTTTTTGCCTTTTTTGCCGCCCTTCTTCACAAGCAGAAGGTCGGGTGAGGCAGCGTTATTGATCGCGTCAATAGGCTGACCGAGCGCCTTCAACGCACCGGATTGACCTGAGACTACCGCCGCAGTGGCTTGCGACAGGCCAGCTGCCATCAGCATCACAAATGTGAGGACGCAAATAGACAGTTTGGTGAAACGGGACGGGATCTCGAAACTTGTGACCTTGCCGGCCATTGTTACCTCCTTGGTTCAAGTCCCCCCGGGCAAAAGGCCCACAATTACCCCCAGTCTCTTCTACGATTCAGAAAGGACTAAGTAGTCGTTTTTTGTGTTCCTGCGGTGGCGCGGATGCGGCCATCGTTTGTAGAAGAGGGTCAAAATCNNGCTCAACATCGTGCGATCGGCCAACATGAACGGCGTGCAGCACACCCATGACAATGAGCAAGGCTGCGCCAATACGAACGACTTGTCTCATCTCGGCCACCTCCGCGCCTTTGATGCCTCTTCGCAAAACCGGGCAGCAGTATAGGACAAGTCAGCGGAGCCATTCAGACCTCCTCCAAACTGTGACGACATTGCGCGCGCACCCTCTTGCGCACCCCAGACCCTCATGCATATGTCTCTCGCTGCAACAGGATGCCAGGAGGAATTGAATGAGCCGCAAACCGGTCATTATCGAGCGTGACAAATGGGCTTCCGACAAACGCCTCTGGCGTGGACGGTTTGAAGGCAAAGATATCGGTACGGACGTAACGGTGTTGTTCTTCGCCACCGAGGAAGTTGGACAGGGGCCGCGCTGGCACTCCCATCCCTATGACGAAGTTTTCATAGTCCGTTTCGGCCAAGCCCTTTTCACCATTGGCGAGGAGAAGATAAAGGCGAAAGCAGGGGACATTCTGCTTGCCCCGGCGGAAGTTCCGCACAAATTCGAGAATCTGGGGCCGGGCCTTCTGGAGACAACCGACATCCACCTGAATGACCGCCGGATACAGACCGACCTGGAGGATCCGGAACACGCATAGGTTGATTGCCTTCTTTGGTTCGCCTCAAAATTACCGTAAGCTGATCGTCGTATCGCGACAGTGATAGTAAGCGAAGGGGGCCCTCCATGGGTATCTATGATTTCATAAAGGCGGCCGGCAAGGCCATTGGCATTGGCGCAGAAGACACACCGCCAACGGCGGATGACCTCAAAAAGGAACTCGATTCCTACGACCTTGGAACCGACGATGTTCAGGTCGAAGTTGATGGTGACAAGGCCATCATCAAAGGCGACGTGGCCAACCAGGACATACTGGAAAAGGCGATTGTAGCGATCGGCAACACACTCGGGATCTCAAAAGTGGAAGCGGCGGTCAGCACGCCGGACGCGCGAGACCCTGAATTCTACACCGTGAAGAAGGGTGACAATCTCTGGAAGATTGCCGAAGCCGCATATGGCAAAGGCAAGGGCCCTGAACACAAACGCATCTTTGAAGCGAATACGCCTATGCTGAAGCATCCTGACAAGATTTATCCCGGACAGGTGCTTCGCATTCCTCCGCTATAGAATTTTGGCGGGCGCCGCGCAGAATAGGCCGCACGGCGCCCGGCCTCACCGTCTCACCAAGTGACCCCCTGATTG
>DEIT01000042.1:0-1834 GCA_002352635.1 Hyphomicrobiaceae bacterium UBA2767
AACATGATCCTTCTCTCCGGTGTCTCGGTCAGCCCATGAACATGCCGCGAAGCGTGAAGTAGAACAGGGCGGCAAGTACCCCGCCTATCGGCAGGGTAATTATCCAGGACATGATGATGCCGCCGATAACCCGTAAATCCAGCGCTCCAATCCCGCGTGCTATGCCGACCCCAATCACCCCTCCGACGGCGATATGCGTTGTCGATACCGGCATACCGGTTCGCGATGCCAGCACCACGGTTGTCGCTGCCGCCATGGTTGCGCAGAAACCGCGCGTCGGCGTCAATTCTGTGATCTTGGTACCTATGGTTCGCATGACCTTGTAGCCATAGGTTGCAAGGCCGACCACGATGCCCACACCGCCGATCAGCAAAATCCAGATTGGTAATTCTGATTTCTGCGCCACCTCGCCGCCGGATTGGACAAGCCCGACGACGGCGGCCATTGGGCCGACACCGTTGGCAACGTCATTCGAACCATGGGCGAAAGCCATGCCGCACGCCGTGAACAGCATCATTGGTACAAATGCTTTCTCGACGCTTGCGTAGTGGAAATCCTTGTCTGCGTCTTTGTCGACCTTGACCCTCTGGATGAGGACGTAACCAATAGCGGCTGTCGCCAGGCCGAACAGAGTTGCGATCACAAAACTCGCGGGAGCGCTAAGCTCTATATTGAGGTGTTTTAAGCCTTTGAAGATTGTGACCAATGATATGATGAAGCCGACCAGAAACACATAGACCGGTCCCCAACGTTTCGCCGCTTCGAACGGATGGTCCGCGTTCAGGATAAGTTTGCGGATGCTGATCATCAAAACGAAGGATATCGCTCCGCCAAGAACCGGCGACACCACCCAACTGGCGACGATCTGGCCGATCTTGCCCCAGTTGACGGCCTCCAGCCCGATCGCCGCAATGGCGAAGCCGACAACCGCACCGACGATCGAATGAGTTGTCGATACGGGCCAGCCACGCATTGAGGCGAGCATCAGCCAAACGGCGGCGGCCAACAGGGCTGCGAGCATGCCAAATACGAGAATCTCAGGATTCTGTGTAATCGATGAGGGATCGATGATTCCCTTGCGGATGGTCTGGGTAACATGTCCGCCGGCAAGGGCTGCGCCTGCAAATTCAAAAATGGCGGCGATAATGATTGCCGTCGTGACTGTTATCGCACCCGAGCCGACGGATGTGCCCATGACGTTGGCAACATCATTGGCGCCGATCCCCCATGTCATATACAAGCCGAAGACGATCGCAGCACCGATAAACAGCGTGCCGTGTAGCTGAATGATTTCCATGACTTCCCCCTAACGCGCGAGCAACAGCCGCAGACGATTTCCGACCTTTTCGGCATAATCAGCCAGCTCTCCGATCATGCGAATGAGGTCGTACCAGAAGACGACCGAAACAGGGTTCATCTTGTCTTCATGAACAAAAAGGCTCCGCGCCAACTCCAGCCCCATTTGATCTGTGTCGGATTCAATCTTGTTCAATTGGTCCACCATCTCGATGACGGCATCGGACTCTGGCCCCCGGAAGCCGGTTTCGACCAGCTCATCAAGACGTTCGATGATGAGGGCTGCTTGATTGCAGGCATCGACGCAGCGCCGCACGAGGTTGAGCAGCGGTTGGTCCATGCCTTCCGCGACTTCCATTTTTCGCTCGACAAGCAGTCCGGCGATATCCTGGGCGGTATCGGCTATGGAATCCTGTAGATCGAGGACTTCCAGAAGGTCGCGGCGGTCAACCGGCATGAAAAGGCTTTTAGGAAGATGCGCGCGCAATTCATTCTTGATTGCGTCAGCCTCGTTCTCCAGCTCAAATATTCGTTCTTT
>DEIT01000042.1:1969-4348 GCA_002352635.1 Hyphomicrobiaceae bacterium UBA2767
ATTCTTCCTGTGCGGGCCTTGGAGTCTCATTGCGCAAACCGCTGTCAGACGTTTCACGCAGTTCCGGATCTCATGTGAGCCTCCAAAAAGTGCACGTACCCGTCGGGCGGTGACACTGGAAGCGGTAGTTCCGCAGCTCTGGGCGCATCAGGTTTAAACGGTGACTATTTCTTCTTGCCCGATCCTGACTTCTTTTTCCCAGATTTTTCTTTTGATTTTTTCTTTTGATTTTTTTTGATCTTTTTTTGCTTTTCCCTTTTTTTGTTTTTCTCGTTCTTTTTGTCCTTTAGACTCTTTTTGCTCTTGTCCTTTTTTTCCTTAGCTTTGGTTTTCTTCTTATCCACCTTGCTCTTGGCATCTTTCTTTTTGTCCCCCTTTTTCATTTTTTTGGACTGGCCGGCTGGGCCCACCAAGGACGCAGTCTCGGACGATGCATCCTCGCGCGCCGCCAGCACCGGTTCGACCGGCGTCTTCTCTTCATCCGTCACGCTCGCTGAGGAGGGGGGGTTGGACTGCAGCTTCCCATTGCCGGAGGCTTGCGCGGGATCGACCGTCGGTCTGTCCACACCTGTATTGCTTGCCGGGGACGCGGTCGTGAATGATGCATCCTTGTGCGGTTTCTGCACCGGTTCGACCGGCGTCTTCTCTTCATCCGTCACGTTTGCTGATGGGATGGTCTTGGACGGCGATGGGTCGTTGAGTAGCAATTGCGCGGAACTGATCAGCTGTGCTGCTCGTACCCTGCTAATCCCTGGCACGGTTGCCAACTTGGCTTCCGTAGCTTCGGCGATGTCTTGTACGCTGTGGTAACCCTTCTCAACGAAGGCGGCTGCTAGTGCCTCACCGACTCCATTGATTTCGGCTAAGTTGCGCATATTGCTTCCCTCCCATCATTCAGCCACACACGCGCTCGGCAAAATTTTTGTCGCGACTACAATTGGCAAGAGCCTCGGCCGAAGCGCGCGCGCTGCCCTATATGTAAAAACCGCTCGTCTCCGGCTTCACTTGTCTTGCTGAAGTCGAAGCCGCTGGTTTGAACGCGTTTTGTGCGCTTTATTGAGTATGACAAGTATGTGACATGACGCGATGACTCAGATCAATTTTGATCCGGAATTCGAGTTGACTCGTATGTTATTGTATTGCGCGGCAAGTGCATCGCGAGAACTTCAACCGCCCAAATACAGTTTGCCGTCTCGTAAAAAGCTGGTTCCGGCGAAGCGCGCAGAAAAATGACGGTTTCATGACACAAGTCAATCGCGCGTTGTGAAAACCGCGTAAAATTGCTGTGCTTGTGTGGTGGTCGAAACTTTGATTCTGACGATGGCCGCAGCCGAGCTCGAAATTGCATTGCGGCTCGCACGTGCGCGATTGCCCTGATGTTGACGCGGGGACGAATGGGGGAACTCGTGTCGGGCGTCGATTCATTTTGGAACCATATTGCCGCATACTTGTCGGCGGATTTTGCACGTCTGCTCGAACCGGACATGGTTGTGCGGTTAGCATTGCAGGTGCTTCTGTTTGGCTGTTCCGCCTTTTTTTCGGGATCAGAGACGGCGCTGTTTTCCCTGTCGCGACTGGACTTACAGAAACTGCGCCGCGAACGCCATCCCAAGTCGGAAACTCTGCACGCTTTGCTCGACGAACCACGGCGGCTGATCATTTCGATCCTATGCGGCAACGAACTCATAAACATTGCCGCAACGATAAATATGGCGGGTATCCTGCTGGCGCTTTACGGGCCGGAACAGGCAGGGTGGATTAACATCATCGTCATGTTTCCGTTGCTCCTTCTATTCGGAGAAGTGACGCCGAAAACAATCGCGGCAAGCAATCCTATTCGCATCAGCACCGGAATTGTTGCCTCGCCGCTTGCCTTGTGGAGCCGCATCATCACGCCGCTCAGACGTGTTGTTCGCGTGATCGCTGGCAGTATTACCACTTGGATTGTCGGCGGCGAGCAGGCACCCGAAAACCTCCTGCGCGTCGACGAATTTCGCACCGTTCTGGCAGATGTAGCCGAAGAGGGGGTGCTTGACGCTACCGAGCGGGTGCTCATCGACAATCTTCTGGAGGCGGGCGAAACGGAAATCGTCGAAATCATGACCCCCAGAACCCGGATTGAATTCCTGGAGATCGACACTCCGGTGCAAGAGATGTTCGAGCAATTCAAGGCCCTGCAACACCCCCGCGTTCCCATTTGCCGCAATCGCGCCGACAATTTCGTCGGCTTTCTGCATGCAGAAGACGTCCTCAAATGGACCATGGACGGTGTGGATCTCAATACCCTGCGTGTTGAAGAGATTCTACATAACCCGGTGGCGGTTCCGCCGACCAAGAATGTCGACGAGATGCTCGACTTCTTCCAGGCGAACAACGCCC
>DEIT01000239.1:0-1383 GCA_002352635.1 Hyphomicrobiaceae bacterium UBA2767
CGCAACGGCTTCCCATCCCCGCTCAACCACACCCGCATGCGTGACCGTGTTGTCCACCACTTCTATCCGATTGGAGACTAGCCGATTTCTACGCAGACGTGTCAATCGCAAGGTCGGCGTCCCGCGTCCAACCAATCAAGTGAACCGCTACGGCGCGTTCAGATGTGCCGGGGGACGCTATTGCCGGTGATAGAGGTAGTCCTGACCCTTTTGCTGGGCATGGCAGTCGCTGCAGGGAGAAATGGTGGTGCCGACCGGCTTCGCCCCCTTCGGGATCGCCATCTTGCCTTTGGGATCATAGGAGACCCACATCCAGTCTCCATGCTCCGCGTCATGGCCGGGTTTGCGCTTGACCATCACATTGACCGCCTTGAGATGCTTGCCCGGGTCTTTCGCAATCTCGTCGAGGCTGGTTCCCTTGTCGCCATAGACATGTTGCACGGCCACTTTGCCGGTATGCCCACCGACCTTAACCTCCGAAACGGTTGTCGCTGCGGCGGGGCCATGGGGCTCCTTTGCAGCCCTCGGCGTTCCGGGCTTGGCGGAAGCGCCGGCCAACCCTTTCTTCGCAAGCGCCCCCCATAGCTTTTCCGAGTAGCCTTGATCGGATTTCTGGGCATCTTTCGCATTGCCTGGAAAAGATGCGGACAACGCGAGAGCGACGCCTAATAGCAATCCACTGGAAACCGAGACAGCACGCATGGGGAACTCCTCTGCCAATTTACGGAGACTACGCCACAAATCCCCGCTCAAACCCTGCCGACATGAAAATGGTGCAAAACAGTTGCAATCTCAAGGCGGACGATCTTTTAGTGTAAGGATACACATGGATTTCCAAGTCGTAACCGCCTATTGCCTGTCCGCCGCCGTCCAACCAAGGGGATCAGCAAGATGAGCCTTCATAATTCGGCAATCGCAACTTTCCTCGCCTTCACGCTTGCCGGGTCGGTGCCGGGCCCTGCCGCCGCCGCGGACAAACAGCCACCGGCCAAATTGGTCGGCGTGCCCCTTTCCCTCGTCTATGCGGCCAAGATGGACGGTCCCAACAACCATATTGCCTTCACCATCATGCTCCAGGTGGCAGACAAGCGCGTCCCGGCCATTTTTGAAGGCAAACCTCAACATCCTGTGCTGGATGCCCTCTCAGCGATCCAGGCCGAGATCGACGATGGTGACGATGAGACAATCACCATCCACGCGACGCTGCTGGGTTCGGTCACCAATGCCACTTATCCCCACGGCGTCTATGTCATCAAGGACATCCGGGTGGGCGACTATTTCTGGCAAAGCGACTATTTCAAATATAAAGGCTGACCCGCTCGACGCCGACGCGGTCCATGCCATTGCCGATATCGCGCTCAACACGCTGGAAGCGCAGCTCAC
>DEIT01000239.1:1517-2240 GCA_002352635.1 Hyphomicrobiaceae bacterium UBA2767
AATGTCTTGCCACTAAACGACCGGGGCAGGTTTCCATAGGAACAGCGTTCATCTGCGTCAATAGGTTGAGCCATGGCGGCACCTCGAGGGCGGGTTTTCACTTGCGCCACCGGCTAACACCGCCTTGAGGACGGCTACGCCTGTCCTATCGCTTCGATGCGTCGCGACCCAGATGGCCTAGACGTCGATCAATTTCTTCATCTCCTTGGCTTCCTGGCGAACGCGTTCGGCGCGTTCCCGCCGTTCCTGTTCACGCGCTTCTTCCCGCCGCTTCTTGCCTTCCTCATCCAGGCTAAGAATCTTCTTGAGTGCGTTCAACATGTCCTCCTCCTTTCGATTGCGACATGCATATGAGGGGCTGTTCAGCCCCAACACAGACCGGCCGACTGGAGGACGTTTGACAAAAAACACTTAACGCTCGCAGCCGAGCCGTTTCTGTCTTGATGCAAAGCCTAACGTAAAGCTTCGCCGGCTTGCAACAACTTCAACAACAAGCCGAGAAGCGCGACAGTACAGCTCAACCAACCAGGCCGGAGCAGAGCAGCGGGAATGGCGCGACGGCGAGCCTGCTTTCGCCATTTCCCACGGCATGGTTCTTTTTGCTTGGGCGACTTATGCTAAGCCGGCGTTCAGGATGCCTTAACAGGAGAATCGCGCTTTGCCGTTGAGATCGCTCCTTCTGACGATTGCCCTCATGATCAGTATCCCCTTGTCGGGTTCTCA
>DEIT01000239.1:2365-4297 GCA_002352635.1 Hyphomicrobiaceae bacterium UBA2767
TGGGACGCCGGTTCTACATCATCTGCGAAGCAGACAAGTCGTTCCGGGCGATTTCGTCAGGCTATGGCAATGGGCGCAAATTGCGACGCGCCAATTTCTCGAACGGCCGGCGATGCGCAAAGAACTTCAGCAATGCGGAGGGGTCAAACCTGACCGCGGGCGGCGTCTATATGACGGCCGAAACGAGAGAGTCGTTTAAAGGGTATTTTCGCCATTCGGGCAAGAAGACGCCTTTCCTTCGCGCGTTCTTGCCGTTTGTTGGGGAAGGCGACACGGCGAACGCCTGGGAGCGGGCCATCGGCGGACATCAGGCCGTTGGTTTGAGACGGCGGTGCCGCTACAAGAACCCGAAAAGCCCCCATGCGGACGAGGAGGGGTATGTTCCTTACGGAAAACTGGTGAACTACACCAGCGGCCGCAGCAACGGGTGCACAACCTGGTCGCCGTCAGATTCCGAGAAAATTGTCGCGATGGTGAAGGACAATCCGACGACGCTCTACATCTACCCTGAATCCGGAGACATCGATGCCGTCGCCAAGGCGGTGAAGGACCGAAAGCCCCTGTCGAGCGCCGGACTGTATTGGAACTCTACCTGTTTGCAGGCAATCCGCTCTCCCAAATTCTGGCCCTTAGAAACGCTCCAGCCGATTATCGACGAATGGAGGAACGCACTTCCGAAAGGTCCGCCCCGCCCATTGCCGATTTGCAAATGACAATGATGAATTGTTCTCTGGCAGCTTAACTCGGTCCGCTGAACACGCTGGAAGCGCAGCTCACCCCTGGTTCGCCCTCGACAGGGCGACCATCGCCGACATCGCCTGCTACCCCGATACGGGCGCGATCGGGGAGGGGAACATCTCGCTTCAACCCTTTCCGGCCATTCGCGACTGGGTGACGCGGGCAGATGATCTGCCCGGCTTTGTCGCCATGCCGAAGTTTGCGGCGGGGTGAGGGGGGTTTCCCGATTTGCCGCAAAAGCGGTCATGAATCCGCTTGGGCTGGAACGTCCGCTATGTGCCATGTGTGGACATTTGACCATTTCGGCCTCATAGCGCACTCCACATCCAATCCAGACTGAATACGTCTAGCTAGTTACCCAGGTCGAAACGCTCCCCCGTTGCTTACCGCCGGGTGACACGCGGGCGCTACCGTCAGTACTCCTTGCGGTATGCCGCCCGCATACTTCCTTGTGCCCGCATACTTCCTTGTGTCTGTGACGCAGCTTGCAAAAGAGAAGATGCGAGTATGGTCTAGGACTCGTTGTGGATAATAACTCCCATAGTGGAGCCAGGGCTAAATTGACCGCTGTTCACCTTGGGCGGCTCGGACTGAGGGTTGAACGCTTTGGTTAAAAGGGCGCTTGCTCCTCCAGCATCTTCCGCCGGTATGCTGTCCGAGAACTCAACGAGTGCCTCGAATGCCAGTGCCGTTCTCGTCGGTT
This sequence comes from Hyphomicrobiaceae bacterium UBA2767, assembly GCA_002352635.1. Classification (GTDB taxonomy): domain Bacteria; phylum Pseudomonadota; class Alphaproteobacteria; order Rhizobiales; family Methyloligellaceae; genus UBA2767. The sequence continues at coordinate 3,807 of DEIT01000239.1, forward strand.
TCTTCGACATTTTGCTTCTCCTTTTATCAAAATCCAGTCTGTCGGATGCTCCTTTGCTTTGATCTGGATTTGGGCTTGCTTTTTCTGAACCGAAGTGACGCAGATCACGTTTTTTCGGTTTCAATCTGTTTGTGATTGATTAGTCGCACCGACGCGCGAAAACGTTCAACCTGCCGCCAAAAAAAGGGGCCAGCTGCGAAGCTATTCATCAACGCCAGTGCTTTGCTCGGCAAACTCGCAAACAACAAAAGGCCAGCGCCTTGAGGCTGGCCTCGGTCAGGAAGGAAGACGGGTCCAAGCTGGGAGGGAGCTATACAACCCGAGTGAGTTAAATCTGCAGGGTTGCAGCATCGACTGCACCGATCAGGATCAATCTACGGTGCGTACGGGTCGAAGGTGTCACGTCCTTCTTCGGAGGACAAAGCACGTCTGCTTTGCCCCTAAAAGCTGCCATGCTCAGTGGGCGCTAAAAGAGTCTGCTATGTGCCAGA
>DEIT01000232.1:0-2420 GCA_002352635.1 Hyphomicrobiaceae bacterium UBA2767
GCTACGATCAGCACCATGCCGAGAATCCAGTAGCGGATGTTGCGGCTGATATGGGTGTTCGACTTGATCGAGAGCCGCCGCCGCACCCAGTAGGCCGCATCGGTGACGAAATTCATCGGGCAGACCCATGAGCAATAGACACGGCCCCCGGCGATCAGGAAAAAGACGGCGATCACAGCCGCGCCGATCAGGGCGGGTGTGGCAATGCCGAAGAACCCGGCGGCGAGCATCTGCAGGAACAGCAAGGGGTCCGTCATCGGCACCGTGTTGAGCAGTTCGCTGGATGCGATATTGCCCTTGAGGACCCACACGCCGAACCAGGGACCGGACATGAACATGGCGAGGATGGCGACCTGGCTGAAACGCCGCAGTGTTAGCCATTTGTAAGCCTCGATCCAGCCTTTTTGGAGGACCGCATCCTTGCCGATATCCTGGTCTGGAGTGGCCATCACTTCGCCTCCGGAATGCCGCGCTTCAGCGTTTCAAGCGCGCTGTTGGATGCCGGCGAGGTATCGGGCGCTGCGGCGCCTTTCTCCATCATCAGCCCGCGGCCCTGATGGTCGTAGGTGACGCCTTCGGGCAAATTGTAACGGTGCTCGGGATCGGGCGCGACGAGGCTCTCGCCCTTCTCCTGCTTCTGTTCCCAGCCGAGCCGGTAGTGCTCGCCCAGTTCGCCCTTGGCGAGTCGCGTGGGCAGGACCTTGATCGCCGCTTCTTCGAGAATGCAGGCCTTTTCGCACAGCCCGCATCCGGTGCAGCCGTCTGAATAGACCACCGGCTCGAAGAAGGCGTGTTTGCCGGAACGCGGATTGGTCCGGTATTCCAGCTTGATTGCCTCGCCACGCACCGGGCATACGTTGAAGCAGACCTCGCAACGCAGGCCCTGGAACGCGATGCAGGTTTCCTTGTCGATCAACACCGCCACGCCCATCTTGGCTTTGGTGATGTCGGTCAGCGCATGATCAAGCGCACCGGTCGGACATGCGGGCACACAAGGAATGTCCTCGCACATTTCGCAAGGGCCGGTACGTGCCGTGAAATACGGCGTGCCTGTCGCGACGTTTTCGCCAAGCTCCGCCAGCTTGAGGATCTCATAGGGACAATCGCGCACGCACAGGCCGCAGCGCACGCAGGAGGCGAGAAAGTCCTTCTCGGGCAACGCGCCCGGCGGCCTGATAGCGGCGGCGGGAAGCGACTTCGCGCCTTCCGCATGCATGGCGACGACGAGGCCGACGAGCCCCACGCCACAGGCGGTCTTCGCGGTGTCCGCGAGAAACCGTCTGCGGCTGATGGGCCGTTTCGGGCTCTTCCTGTCGCTCGGTGCGTCGGTCATCGTCCCGGCTCCGCGCCTAACGGGCGCTTTAGGTCTTCTCCACCTTGCAGGCGCACTTCTTGTAATCCGTCTCCTTGGAGAGCGGATCGGTCTGGTCGAGGGTGAGCTTGTTGACCAGACGGCGTGCGTCGAACCAGGCGATGAAGACAAGGCCTTCCGGCGGCTTGTTGCGGCCGCGCGTATCGACTCGGCTGACGACGTCGCCGCGCCGCGTCGAGACCTTGACCTTCGAGCCGTTGCGCAGCTTGCGCGCTTTTGCGTCCTTCGGGTGCATGTAGAGCACCGCATCGGGGACGGCCCGGTGAAGTTCGGGCACGCGCTGCGTCATCGATCCTGAATGCCAGTGCTCGAGTACGCGTCCGGTGCACAGCCACAGATCGTACTCCTTGTCCGGCGGCTCGGCGGCAGGCTCGTAAGGCGCGGTGATGATGTTGGCTCTGCCATCCGGTTTGCCGTAGAATTTCACGCCCTCGCCCTTCTTGACGTGCGGGTCGTATCCTTCACGGAAGCGCCACAGAGTTTCCTTACCGTCAATGATCGGCCAGCGCAGACCCCGCGCCTTGTGATAGGCGTCATACTCCGCCATCTCATGGCCCTTCTTCGGGATGCCGGGTGCCGAGTTGAACAGCCGGTACTCTTCGAACAGCCCCTTCTGGACGTAGAAGCCGAAATCCTCCGACTCGTCGTTGTCATAGGTGTTGCCCGCCTCGTCAGTCACCTGAGGCTTCGGGAACTTGTCGACCTGCCCATTTGCGTACAGGACCTCATAGAGCGTCTTGTCCGCCACGTCCGGCTTCTCCGCGATCAGCTCGTCCGGCCAGACGTCCTTGACCTTGACGTATTTGGAGAACTCGATGATCTGCCACACGTCGGAGCGGGACTCGCCCGGTGCCTTGACCTGTTGACGCCAGAACTGGGTCCGCCGCTCGGCATTGCCGTAGGCGCCTTCCTTCTCCGCCCACATTGCCGTGGGAAGAATGAGATCGGCGCCTTGCGCAGAGACCGTCGGATAAGGATCGGACACGGTGATGAAGTTGTCTTGAGCACGCCAGCCAGGATAGCCCTCGTCGTTCATGTTGGCGGCTGC
>DEIT01000232.1:2598-5258 GCA_002352635.1 Hyphomicrobiaceae bacterium UBA2767
GCCGACGGTTGTCCCGTCAGTGAGAACGGGCTGTTGCCGGGCTCTGCTATTTTGCCCATCAGGAGATGGATATTGTAAACGAGCCCGTTCACCCACACGCCGCGGGTGTGCTGGTTGAAGCCCATGGTCCAGTAGGACGTGACCTTCTTCTTCGGGTCGGCATAGGCCTTGGCGAGTTTTTCAAGCTTCTCCGGCGGAACCTTGGTGAGCTTGGAGACATATTCGAGCGTGTAGGGCTCGACCGACTTCGCGTATTCCTCGAAGCTGATCTTCGTGAGTTTGCCTTTGGCCCGGTTCTTCGCCGCCTTCTCGCGCGGATCGTCAGCTCTCAACCCGTAGCCGATATCGGTCGGCGTCTTGGTGAAATTGACGTGCTTGTCCAGGAAGTCCTTGTTGTAGGCCTTGTTCTGGATGATGTAGTTGGCAATGTAGTTGGCAATTGCCAGATCGGTCTGCGGTTCGAACACCATGCCATTGTCGGCCAGTTCGAAATTGCGATTGTCGAACGTCGACAGCACATGCACCTCGCACCCGGGCTTGGTCAGCCGGGTGTTGGTCAGCCGCGACCAGAGAATGGGGTGCATCTCCGCCATGTTGGCGCCCCAGAGCACGAAGACATCCGCATGCTCGAGATCGTCGTAGCAGCCCATCGGCTCGTCGATGCCGAAGGCGCGCATGAAGGCGCCCACGGCCGAGGCCATGCAATGCCGAGCGTTGGGTTCCAGGCTGTTTGAGCGGAATCCTGCCTTGAGCAGTTTCTGGGCGGCATAACCTTCCCAGATGGTCCACTGACCAGATCCGAACATGCCGATGCCTTTCGGGCCTTTGGCCTTGCGGGCGGCGACCCACTTCTCGGCCATGGTCTTGAAGGCTTCGTCCCAGCTCACTTCCTCGAAGTCGCCGTTCTTGTCGTATTTGCCGTTCTTCTTGCGCAGCAGTGGCTTGGTCAGCCGGTCCTTGCCGTACATGATTTTGGTCAGGAAGTAGCCCTTGATGCAGTTCAGGCCCTTGTTCACAGGCGCGTCAGGGTCGCCCTGACTGGCGACAACACGACCGTCCTTGACGCCGACAAGCACACTGCAACCGGTGCCGCAGAAGCGGCAGACAGTCTTGTCCCAGCGGATGCCGTCGGCACTCTGCGCCTTGACCGGATTGATGCTCGGTGCTGCCAGACCCGCCGCCGAGGCCGTTGCGGTAACGGCGCTCTGCTTCAAAAAATCACGTCTCGATTCTGAGTAACTCATCTCCCTTGCTCCTCTATGTCAGTCGCGCGCGGCGGGGGTGTCCGCGCTCTCGTCCTCTTCCTTGTGGTGAAACACCAGCGCGGCGCTGAGCACGCCGTCCATCCGGTGAATTTCAAGCACCGCATCGCCGGGGTCGTTACCACCGACGTCTTCGACGGTGACGACAAAGCGGCCGTCATCGGTCATCTCGTGCACCTCGACACCGTCGAGCGTGGCAAGCCGCTCCGCGACGTCGCTGATGCGTTTCGGATTGGCATGAACCAGGAGGCCGTTGATGTTCATGCGACTACCTCCTCTTTTGGCGCTTGCTGGCGCATATCGATTGAAGTGTTGGGGCAGATCACCGCGCAGGCGCCGCAGCCGGTACAGCGCGTCTCGTCGACGAGCGGTAGTGCTCGGCCTTGCGTCATCAGCCGGAACCGGATCGCACCCGCCTCGCAGCTTTCATCGCAGGCGCGGCAGGTGATGCCGTTGAACGACAGGCAGGTACCCTTGATGTGTGCGGTGACGTGCCACGCGTCGGCCTGATCCAGGCTCAGCGCGCCCGTCGGGCACGCTTCGGCGCAGGCTTTGCAAAAGGTGCAAGCCGCGTTGCCGAACAGAAGCATCGGGAATCCGGCGGCGTCGCAACCAATCACGTCGGTCGGGCAGGCCTTGCGGCAATTGTCGCAACGTTCGCAATGCTCGCGAAAATCGTGCTCGGAGTGGCTGTAAGGCGGACGAATGACTTCCGACTCCGGAGTCATCCGGCCCCGTATCAATTCTGCTCGGCTGACTGCACTGCGCATCACGTGTGCCTCGCCGACTTTCGCGACACCTTCTATCTGCGTGTCGCGAGTCTTCGTTTCAGGTCAGGACGAATTGTCTCACGTTACGTCCTGAGGGGCCTTGACGCCGGTCAAGCAGAGCCCTCAGCAATTGGGCTAATAGGACATCTCAACAGGCACGCAGGAGGACGACATGACGGAGAAACTCCCCAAGGCGGTACGAGGTCTCATGGAGAGTCAAGAAGCTGTTTGGGAGGCGTATTCAAAGCTTGGCGAAGCCGCGGCCGGGGCCGGATCGCTTGATGCCAAGACCCGGCGGCTCGTCAAACTTGCTCTTGCGATCGGCGGTGGGTCGGAAGGGGCCGTGCATTCCCATACGCGCCGCGCGCTAGCCGAAGGATGCGCCGCGGACGAGATCCACCAGGTGGCCATTCTGGCCATTCCGACGCTGGGTCTGCCACGGGCGATGGCGGCAAGGACCTGGATCAGCGATGTTCTTGATGTCTAGTGAAGCCGAGTCTTGTTCAAATCTTACTTGTTGAACTCATCTACGCAAACCGGCTCGCCAACCAAGTTCGTCGTACCCGCTCCTGGCACCTAGCGGACATCGGTCGTTGGCGACAACACGTCTGTTTTGGAGCAACTAGCG
>DEIT01000232.1:5354-6562 GCA_002352635.1 Hyphomicrobiaceae bacterium UBA2767
AATCCTGCCCCCGCAACCAACTTTACTTGCGTCCCCGTTTCATTGGAGCGGGGATTGTTATTTGTAAGGCAACTTTGACCTCGAAAGCGGACATCAATGAGAGCGGCCCCAAACGTCCGCTCAGTGCCCCATAACGCAGTTGCTCGAGGTTATCACCTGTCACGAACTACTCAGGTCTATTTTTGGTGCCGTTGCCTGCAGACTATGACTTCAGCCACTATTCCGCAGCCCGGCGGAAATCCCGTTGATGGTGAGTTGGATGCCCCGCAGCACCTTCGGGTCCTGGGAATCCTCGCGGTATTCCCTCAGCAGATTGACCTGTAGATGGTTGAGCGGGTCGAGATAAGGGAAACGGTTCGAGATTGAGCGCGACAGCAGCGGATTGCCGGCGAGAAGTGCATCGCTTCCGGTGATCGCCAGCAGCGCATCGATGGAGGCCTGGCGCTCGGCGCGTATGCGCCCGAAAATCTCGTTCCTGAGCGCGGCGTCGTCGACCAGATCGGCATAGCGCGATGCGATCGCGATATTGGTTTTGGCCAGAACCATGTCCATGTTGGAGAGCTGCGCACGGAAAAACGGCCAGTCGCGATACATCTCGCGCAGCAGGGCCAGTCCCTCATCCCCGTTCTCCTTCAGCCAGGCATTCACAGCACTGCCGAACCCGTACCAGCCGGGCAGCATCAGACGGCACTGCGACCAGCTGAACACCCACGGAATAGCGCGCAGATCCTCTATCCGCCCAAGCTTCTTGCGCGAAGCGGGCCGCGATCCGATGTTCAGGGTCGCGATCTCGTTGATGACGGTCGACGCCCAGAAATATTCATCGAAGCGCGGGGTCTCGTAAACCAGGTTGCGATAGGCCTCGAAGGCGTGTCCAGACAAATCGCCCATGGCATCGAGATAGGGCTGGGGCACGTGTTCGTCTTCAAGGCCCATCAGCGAGGCTTCCAGGCAGGCCGAGACGAGGATTTCCAGATTGCGCCGCCCCAGATCAGGGTTGGTGTATTTGCTGGAAATGATCTCGCCCTGTTCGGTGACGCGGATCTGTCCGTTTACCGCACCTGCGGGCTGGGCAAGGATCGCATCGAAACTCGGGCCGCCGCCTCGCCCGACCGTGCCGCCCCGGCCATGGAACAGGCGCAGCCGTACCCCATGCCTGCGGAACAGGCTGATGAGACCGACTTCCGCCTTGTAGAGCTCCCACCCCG
>DEIT01000232.1:6743-14867 GCA_002352635.1 Hyphomicrobiaceae bacterium UBA2767
CGCAGCCTGAAAGATGGCCAGTTCTTTCACGGTCTCTTCCGAATAGGTCCAGAACGGACGCAGCAGCGGGCGTCTGGCTGTCAATTCGCCAGCGAGAAAGGCGATCCGGTCATGTTCCGACATGGCGTCGTAAGCGGTATCCGGTGCGACGGCCTCCACGACTTCACCGACCGTGCGGGCGTGAACATCGGAGTTCTGCCGCATGTCGAGGCTCGCCAGATGAAACCCGAAACAGTCAACCGCGCGGCGCAGGCGGCGCAGACGCCCCTGTGCGAGCGCATCCGACTGGTTGGCGGACAGGGAGCTGTCGATGACATCGAGATCGGCCAGCAGCGCCGCCGGATCATCATACGGCTCAAACCCGCATATCCCGGCATCTCCCCTACCCGCAGATGTCCCGTGAAACGTCTTCAGCGTAGCGTCCAGTCGCGCGACAATCATGGAAATGGCGCGTCGATAGGGCTCGACATCGCGATGGGGCGAAGTATCGGGCGAGCGGTCCGCAAGGGCTGTGAGCGCGTCCGACACATCGACCATCCGCGTGGACAGGGACAGTTCATCGCCAAGTTTGTCCAGCTCATCCATGTAGAATGCAAGCGCCTGCCCGCTTTGCATCTGCAGCGTGCGCTCCATGACCCCGCCGGTGACGAACGGGTTTCCGTCGCGATCACCGCCGATCCAGCTGCCGATGCGTAGAAAAGAAGCAATACGCGCCGGCGCAGAGGCGGTGTCCATGTCCGAGATACGGTCTTCGATCTGGCCATAGAGACGCGGCAACTCGCGCAGGAACGTGTAGTCGTAATAGGAGAGCCCGTTCTCGATTTCGTCCTCGACCTCGAGCTTGGTCTGACGCAGCAGGTTGGTCTGCCACAGGATCAGCACGGCACGGTCGATCTTGTCGTCTATGTCCCGGGCCTCTTCCGGAGTCCAAGCGCCCCTCTCGCGCTGATCTATGAGGTCGGCTATGGCCATTTCCCGGCGCATGGTGCTCTTGCGGCGCACTTCCGTGGGATGCGCGGTGAGCACAGGGCTGACAAGCGCATCGTTGAAAAAAGCCTGCAGTTCGGCTGCGGTCAGTCCCGCCTCGCCTGCATGCTTGAGGGCCAGGTCAATGGTGCCGGGCCGGGACGGCGAGCCCGCGATATCATGAGCTCTGGTGCGGCGAATGTGGTGCTGGTCCTCGGCCAGATTGGCAAGGTGGGAGAAATAGCTGAAGGCACGGATCACCTGCACCGCCTGTTCGGGGCTCAATCCGGCTAAAATCTCCTCCAGATCGTGCTTGGCCTGCACTTCATCGTCGCGGTGAAAGCGGATCGAGGTTTGCCGGATTTTCTCGACAACATCGAAGATGTCCCGACCTTCCTGGTCCCGGACGGTGTCGCCGAGAACGCGGCCAAGCAACCGGATATCATCGCGCAGCGGGGCATCTTTGTCTGAAGGTTCGTTTGAGTCTTGCACTATCTGTTCCGTTACCGCTCAACGCGTTGGCGACAAACATGAGGCCATAAATGATGACGATTACTTGCCAGCTTTTCGTTAGAACTCAAAACCCGAACTGCCCTTGAGCCGTAACTAACTCACCCTACGCTGACCCAGACCTCCGGAAGCCGCCATCATCTTCGATCGTGCCGGCATCATTCCCGCTCGTCCTGGAAGGTGTTTGAACCTTTTCCTGCCAACTGGGATCTAACCAACATTACCAACGGGTTCCACTCTGGGAAAAGGATATCGTTCATGTTTGGAAGACCAGCAATTAGCATTGTAATTTTTGCGTTGGCTTTTGAGTTGTTGGACCCTGTCAATGTCCGGTTCGGGTCAGAAGCGGACTCTCCAGGACGTGTCGTTGCACGTCTGCTTTGCACCTGAAGGCGGACGTTCGGGGCACGAATCTTCGATGTCTCCTAATGACCCAATGCAGTCTTTGTATGAGTATTGGTCAGTGCGGCCAGAAGACGACGATTGCCGCGAAAGATTGGATGAAGATCCTGCGGCATCACTGTCTTTATGATCCAGATCATAAACGCCATGCCCCGCGAACTCTATATGTCATGATTCATGAATGTCCGTCGTGACTGATTTTGTGCAAGTTTGGCAGACGGAATCCGGACTTCGCATGAGTGGAGTTGAGGAGTGGGCCATGGCCGAAGTCGCAGACAGGATTATCGGCATTCTGATGAAGAACATGCAAAATCCTCCAGAGAGGATCACCGCAGAGACCCTGATCCACGATCTCGAAATCGAGTCCTTCGATCTTGCAGTTATTGTATTCGATATCGAAGATACATTTGGGGTTGAAATTCCTTACAACGCAAAAGACGAAGTAGAAGGATCGGCAACCGTCGGTACGTTCGCCAGCAAAACCGAGAAGCTCATTGTGAGTTCGCGGATGGCCGCCTGACGCGAGCTTGAGCATAAACAATTCCGTCGATCTGCCTTGAGCACAGGCGTCAATTAGTCCCAGCTTTGGCATCAAAATCAACAATATGTATCCTTCTCTAGGCGCTATTATCGTCATGTTGAAGTGAGCCGAGTCTGCGCAGGCACATACTGACAACAACGAGCACGATCAATCGGAGCAACAGTCGATGGACGCTGGCAAGGCATTGGATTTGGGGCGTTGCTATTCTTGCGCCGTACGCCATAGCGGATTGTGCAATGCGTTGACCGACGATGAACTCCTGCGGCTCAAGAAGATTGCACATCGCCGCCGTTACGCCCCCGGTGAGGTCATCTTCCTGGGTGAGGAACAGACTGACTTCTTTGCAGCTGTCTGCTCAGGTGTGGTTAAACTCACCAAGGTTCTTTTCGATGGGCGGCAACAGGTCGTTGGTCTCCTCCTGCCTCCAGACTGCGTCGGCCGGGCATGCGGCAAGAAGACCCCCTACTTCGCCGAGGCTGCCACCGAAGTTGAGCTGTGTTGTTTTCCTCATGGCAGTTTTGAGCAGATGCTTGACGGTGTTCCGGAGTTAAAACAGCGGCTTCTGGAGCAGACTCTCGATGAACTGGATTCGGCGCGGGACTGGATGGTCCTGCTTGGACGCAAGACAGCTGAAGAAAAAGTGGCAAGCCTTCTGCTGATGCTCGTCACGCGTGCGAAGCGTTTCGATGACAGCGGCGAAGATCAGCAGCAGCCTGTTGTTCTTGATCTTCATCTGAAACGCCAGGAGATCGGTGATTTTCTGGGATTGAGCTACGAAACCGTTTGCCGTCAGATTACAGCGCTTAAGAAGCGGGGAATTATCGAGCAGCCGAGCCGACGTCGTTTCAGACTGCCAAATCCTCAAGCCCTGGCAACGATTGCTGGATAGCAATGAATGGGCACCCTGTGAGTCTGAGCAGGAGGGGGATGGGTTTTTGGTCCAGCCGCCCTGATGTTCAATACGCACGGCCGATGCCAGTTCGGTCGACAGATGTTCAAACCTCTGATGACCAATATCGTGGCGTTTGTGATCTGGATCAGAGTCACGTCCACTCAAAACCGCAATAACCTGATCTGAGACAATCCTGAGACGCTGACGCGCCAGAAAGCAAGGGTGTAGTCATGATCAACTATGACGCCATAAGACGAACAAAGGTTGCTCAGGAACCATTCCAATTCTTTAGCACGCCTGGCGTGCTGAGCGCGGTGGATCTTGCTGCTATCAGAGCGGACTTCCCGGATATTCGCGAGCCGGGAATTTTCCCGCTTTCGGAGCTTTCCTATGGGGCAGCCTTTGCGCGTCTCATTGACGATATTACCGGTCCGGAACTTGAAGATGTCATGGCGGATCAATATGGCGTCGATCTCTCAGACAAGCCGTTGATGATCACCGTGCGAGGTCGGGCGCAGGAAAAGGATGGCCGCATCCATACAGATTCAAAAGTGAAGTTCGTGACCTGCCTGCTCTATCTGAATGATATTTGGGACGAGGGAGGAGGCAGGCTCCGGCTCCTGCATAAGTCCGATAACATTGATGACTATATCGCCGAAGTTCCTCCAAGTGGCGGCACTTTCGTCTCATTTCTGCGGTCCGAAAACTCCTGGCATGGCCACAAGCCTTATGCCGGCGAGAGGCGCTACGTGATGTTTAACTGGATGACATCTCAGGCTGCATTGGACCGTGAGCTTGGTCGTCATCGTTTCTCGGCAAAAGTGAAACAACTCAATCCATTTGCTTCGAGGCGTTGAGCAATGGGACAGGCAACACGGCGCGGACTGGAACCGGAGAGCGAAACTAACTCGGTGGCCTGGTCACTTCTTGACTGTCTTAGAAATTTAAATCACATATCCCGGCCGTTCGATCACTGGCTGCTGACGAATGCATTGCCTGAGGGGTTCTGCGAGGCCCTCACCTCTCTTCCATTCAAGCTGCCGCAAGACAATGTCTTCAATGGCAAACGTGAGACCAACAACAGTACGCGCATCTATTTCACCCCGGAAAATCAGGCAAAGTTTGTTGTCTGTCGGCGCGTGGTGGAAGGTTTCAAGGACGCTGGAGTGAAGAGCGCCATTGAGGAGGCGACGGGCACGGACTTGTCCAAAACGCGTTTGAGGATCGAATACTGTCAGGATGCAGGCGGTTTTTGGCTTGAGCCACATACGGACATCTTCGTGAAGAAGTTCACGATGCTGGTCTATCTGACCGATGATGTGAACCTTTCCAAAGCTGGAACGGATATTCATGAGGGACCACCGGATTTCAAATATGTGGGGTCTGCGCCGTATGGGAAGAACCTTGGCGTTATTTTCATTCCCGGAACGAATACGTGGCATGGCGTCGGCCACCACCCGTTCAAGGGTATTCGCAAGTCCATAATCATCAACTATGTGACCTCTGACTGGCAAGACACGTGGGAGCTTGCATAGCGACGGGAGCCAATGCGCAAGGGTCTATGATCTGTGGATCCCTTCGACTTGCCAGTTCGCCGAAGTGTGATGTGAGGGGCAAGGATTAGCCGTAGATGCCTGGTGGGGAGAACAGGAGGGTTTCTCATGAGCATTGCCAGTACTGAAGTTCAGGGGACATCAAACACTCTGAGGGATTCCGGAACGCTCGAGGAAAAAATTGCTGCACATATTGTGAAGGCGGTTGACTCAGCCGAGGCGGCACAGGAGCCATACTGCCACTATTACATCGAGAATGTTTTTCCATCGGACATCTATGGTCAGATAATTGACAACCTGCCAGCTCCGAGTTTCTACGCACCGCTAAATCTCAAGGAGTGGTCACGTGCCGATGGGGAAAGCACGAGGGACCGGTTGTTCCTGTCGAAAGAAGGACTTGCCGGATTGCCCGAGGAGATACGGGAATTTTGGCAATCCATCGCCGGGGTCCTTACCTCCGAGCAGCTAAAGCGGACTGTCTTCGCCAAACTCGCAAAAGACATCGCGTTGCGTTTTGGTTGTGCTGTAAATGAAGTGCCGAACATAAAAGCCTATCCCAGGGCGGTCCTGATGCGCGACACCGAGGGATATCGCATAAAGCCCCATCCCGATGGCACCAACCGGATCGTCACCATGTTGTATTACCTGCCGCGTGACGCGAGCCAGGAGGATCTGGGTACGTCCGTCTATAAACGCCAGCCCTGGACGAAACGTATTCTGGGTGAAGGCTTCAAAGAGGTCGAGCGGTTTCCGTTCCGGCCCAATAGCTCCTGCGCCTTCGTGGTCAACCGGCTGCCCAACAAGACAAGCTGGCATGGTCGGGAGTTGGTCGGTGCAGATGCCGGAGTCCGCAATCTCATTCTCTGTCAGTATCGCGTGAGCGATGATGAGCACAGCTACTAGATCGTTTGCTGTTGTCCGTCAGTGAGACCCGTTTCACTCATTGGGCCTGTTCTGCCACAAACTGGCAGGGAGGATGGCGTAACGCTATGGCCGCGTGGTACAGCAAGAGTTTGATCGGCTCGACCACAATCTGTCAGCGAAGGTCATGCCCCTGCCAAGATACGCCCTTTGCCATATTCTTCCATGCTGCTTATCGGTCGGTCCGGGAAGGCAAGTTGTTCCCGATCACGCCAGTCACGGACATAATTGATCTCCATAAGACGGCGTACGCCCTTGATTGGGCGCGGATCAAAACCATGCCATGTGTTAGCGCCAGGAATGAAAATCACGGCAGAGTTGAATTCCGCTGATGCCTGTCCGACCCACTTCTGATCGGCGTCATAAATGTCGGTTCCCCAACTCTCTGCTTCGGGACCGGTACATAGATAGATAACCATTGAGAACAGCTTCTCAGGAATATCGGTGTGCGGCTCCAACCATGCGCCATCGATATCCTGTATGTACTCAATGCGTAAAAAGCTGCTTTCACTATCGATGCCAATGGTTGATTCCAACTGCCGCGCTACTTCCGGCTGCTGCAAAGCTTCTGAAAGCACCGCGCAAGCCGGGAACTGGTCTCTGAGCGATGGCGTTATGAATGCGCGGCTCTTGTTATAGGTATCGCGTGTTCCGTCGGTCTTTCCGACAATCGGAGGAGCTATTGGCAGCGTCAGAATGCCCGTGCACATTTGTTCGGGCAGAATTTCGTGCAGTTTCCAGTGAAGGTAGGGGGTGTTTTCGCGATGCGCGTTACGCAAGGCATTACAGAAGTGTCTGCCGATTGTCGCAGGTAGTGGGAGGGGTGGATACGTCATGATTTTGCTCCAAGGTGGGCGACGAGCCGGTCACCCGAGATTGGATAAACGGCTCGCCGCTCGCCCGTGCAATTGGACCGTCTGGCTAAGTTTCAGAACGCTGAAAAAGGGGGATGCGTTCAAAACAACCGTCTCGGTGCCCATTGCAAGATTTTGCGGGAGATCGCGTTGGACTTTGCCAATGCGCTGATGCCATGGCGCCAGTTCTCACGCCGCACGTAACTCTCTGAATCCACATAACAAAGTTGCAGGCTCATGCGTTTCCCTTTCTGGGGCAGAAAGCCATGCCAGGAGTGCTCGCACACCCGAAACATCAGCATTTTGCCGTACTCAGGAGGGAATTCGAACGCGCAGTCCTCCCGGTCATCACTTCGCAGGACGCGGAACTTGCCTCGCTCATATGGCCACTCCTGGCTAAACCCAAGGATCACGGTTGCAATCTTGTGCTTGGAATCGGGATGCGCATAACCCTCGTTATACGCCCCGGTCGTATTGCCCATCATCACAATGACCGGCGGATAACCATCCAGGTCCATCTCCAACTTTTGCCCGACCAAACGCCGAAAGCGGTCGCTGTAGAGATCCGTCAGGATGTCGTCAAAGTGCTGACCGTAGTTGAGCTGCTTCATGGCATAGCTCCCGCGCCAGGGAATTTCCGGCGCTTCCGACAGCACTTTTCTCTTCATTGAGACAGGTAGTGCCTGATCCACGAAGGCAAAATCATAAGGGTCGCGATGTAACTCGCTGGACGCAATCGCATCTTCATCCAACATCAAGAATGGTGAGAGTGCTTGGGCCATTGATTCCTGTTCCTTCTCCTGATGGGCTTGCCTAAAATGCTGGCAGTGCCGGATCTTCGTTTGGCGCAACTGCCACTCCCTCAACTTCGACCAGCCATTCAGGGCGGCAAACGGCTCCTTCGACGACGAAAGCCGGCAGTTCAGGCAGATGAAAGTCGAGATACTGTTTGACGCGGGAATAGTCCGTGGGGTCGCGCAGGTAGACAATCAGGTATTTCATGTCATTGAGGTTCGCGTCGCCGTCCATGAGGAGCGCGTCGACATTGTCGAGCGCGCGGTCCAACTGACGAATGACATTTCCCTTGTGAACCACATCTCCGTTTCGGTCGATGCTGGCAGTGCCGGAAATGAAATAGTGCGAGCGGTCGGCATATGCGATGCGCGTACCCCGCTCAAAGGTGACGTTGTACTCTTCCGTGAGATTAAGGCGCTCGAAATCATTGAGATAAGACACCTGCTGCGGCTTGACGCCGACGACCGAGTAGGCGTCCATGGCAACAAGGTCGTGACGGTGCGCGCATGCGCCTTCGATTCCAGTGCTTGCGATATAATGGGAATTTCCATTCATCCCATTCCGGGCAAATAATTCGCGTCGGCTGTCGACCATGCCCTGGTAAAAGACATCTACGTCCTTGAGGTAAATCCAGGTGCGCACGCAATCGTCGCGCAGGGTTCCGCCCTGGTCCTTGAGGGTGCCAATCAG
>DEIT01000232.1:15054-18635 GCA_002352635.1 Hyphomicrobiaceae bacterium UBA2767
CGTCAAAAGCGGTGCCTGATTCATCGCATCACTGACGAATATCCGTCGGAAGATTGCCGTCTCCGGTTTCAGTCCCAGAGATTGCACCTTCTCGTTGTAATTCGCTTCGACATAGGAAATCTGTTCTTCGAGACTGGCATCCGGTGGTGCGGTTACGGAGATGAAATATTCTGTACCGCTCTTCGCTCCAGAATAGCTGCTGTGCGCAGTTTCATTCACTCTCGCCATTTTTGAAAAACTCCTGGGGTTGCCTCTTCAGCGCTATTGCATGAGGCGGCCTTTCTAACCCCCAGCATTTTCCCAGTTCGTGATCTGGATCACATTTCGCCGTCGAAAGGCTGTCATGTTCCCTCCACCGCGACGCTGCTTGAGAGGCTCTGGGACGACAACTTTTTTTTGAGAGCCAGTAGAAAAACGCGGAACCGAAAACTCGGTGAAAGGATGTGAGCAGATGACACAGACGTTCGAAACAATTGCCGAAATCATCGCGGACATCAGTGAGATACCCGTCGATGAAATCGATGAGAAAAGTCATGCCATCAATGATCTGTCGATAGACAGTCTCGATTTTCTCGACATCGTTTTCGCGATCGACAAGACGTTCGGAATCAAGGTTCCCCTCGAAACCTGGACAAAAGAAATCAATGAGAACCAGGCACCGTCCGAAGACTATTTCGTAATGGGAAATCTCTGCGCGCGAATCGAAGAGCTGGTTGCGGCAAAGGCCGCTGCCTGACCGAAGGGGCATTCTGTGAAGCTTGAATACTTTGACATGATCGATGAGGTGATCGGGGTGAATACCGTCGGCGCCTCCATTGTCGCGCGGTCTGTTGTGCCCGATGAGAGCCCGGTATTCAAAGGGCATTTTCCCGGTTATGCGCTGATGCCCGGCGTCCTGCTCATTGAGGCAATGGCGCAGGCCTCCGGTTTCTTGATCATGACTCTGAATGACTTCAAAGAGTTGCCACTGCTGGTTGGTGTTGACGGCGCGAAACTGCGGATGCCGGTAAGGCCACGTTCCGAACTCATCATCGAATCATCGGTTGAGCATGACGGGTCCGGCTTTGCGGTAATGGGAGCGCAAATCCGGCACGATGGGGCGCAGGCCTGCAAAGCCTCTCTTAAAATGAAGACGATGCCGTTTCCGTCGGAACAGCTGCGCCTGCACATTCTTGCCAGCGCAGATGCCGCCGGGATTTTTGCCCTGGAGGATTGATATGGCGCATCAGACAGATGAAGAGATCTGGATCACCGGGATAGGGTTGGTCAGTTCGCTGGGCGAGGGACCCGAGGACCACTGGTGCCGCATGGGAAATGGTGGCAACTGTGAGCCGGTAGTGGATAGCGAGACATTTGCTCCATATGCGGTCCACCCCCTCGCCGATGTAGATCACTCGACTCAGATCCCCAAACGCGGTGATCTGAGGCAGATGGGTCCCTGGCAGCGGCTGGGCACCCATACGGCCGGGCTGGCGCTGAGTGATGCCGGGATCGCTGGTGACCCTGCCTGTCTGGACAAGATTGATATGATCATCGCCGCGGACGGCGGTGAGCGAGACAAAGACGTAGATTCGGCGGTTCTGGAAAAAATCGGCAGGCGGAATGACCCGGAAGCTTTTCTGAACGAAACGCTTTCCACTCAACTACGACCGACGCTCTTTCTCACCCAGCTTCCCAACCTCATGGCCGGCAATATCTCGATCGTTCACAAGGTATGCGGTTCGTCCCGGACATTCATGGGAGAGGAAATGGCGGGTGTCTCGGCTGCCCAGGTCGCACTCAAGAAAATGCGGCACGGGCAATCGGAACTTTGCCTGATCGGCGGTGCGTACAATGCCGAACGGGACGACATGCAGTTTGTGTTCGAGCTCGGTCATTATTTGTGGCCGGGTGAATTCGAGCCTCTATGGGAGCGCCAGAAAAAAGGCGGTGGCATTGTAACTGGCAGCGTTGGGGCGTTTCTCGTTCTGGAATCCCGGTCTCACGCGACGGCGCGCGGTGCTCGAGCTTATGCGCGTTTGAGTGAAGTTTTGGCGGACCGCTGCAACAGAGCCCCTGGCGCGGCCGCGGAAAATGCCCGCAGACAAATCGATGAACTCGACTCGAGCCTGGAAGCCGGCCCTCTTGCGGTTCTGTCGGGAGCATGCGGTGCCGAGCCGATAACCAGTGAAGAGCGCGCATTCCTGGAGAGCCTCTCTAACAGGGGGCTCGACGTCTCGATACGCGCGATCGGTTCCATGCTTGGCCACAGCGTAGAAGCCCAGTTTCTTTCGGGGCTCGCTCTCGCGGCAATTGCCATATCGAAGAAGCAGCTCTTTGGTCCGGTTGCCGGATCGGACGCTGAAAAACCCTATGACGGTGAGACGGATCGCATTCTGGTTACCAGCTGGGGGCATTGGCGCGGCGAGGGCATGGCGCTGGTCGAGGCCGCTCACTAGCCGTTGGCAGGAAAGGAAACACGTCTTGGTCGGACATGTACGCGATACAAAAGGACGCTCTGTCGTTGTTGTCACCGGCATCGGCATCGTGACGTCGCTTGGCCACACAATGGCGGACAATTGGGTAGCGCTGACTGCTGGTGCGTCGGGAATCCGCGAAATCACGCGTTTTGCCACCGATGGACTGAGTACAAAGATTGCTGGAACCGTCGATGATTTCGAGATCGAGCCGCTATCGGCGCCGGGATTGGCGAAAGCTTTCGCCACGGCATCCATAACGGAGGCAATCTCGCAATCGGGTCTGGGATCCCGATCCTCGTTTCCTGGTCCGTTGTTCGTTGCCACACCTCCCGCCGAGGTGGAATGGCCGGTGCGCCGGCAGGTCTATGAAAGTGCCAGAAATGGCTCTCCAGTGTCGGATGCCCGGCTGAAACAGGCGGCGCGCGAGGGTGCCTACCGGGATATGCATGCTCTTTTCCTTTTTGGGCAGGTCGGCGAGTATCTGGCCGACAGATTCGGAACCCTGGGACAACCGATATCACTGTCGACGGCGTGCGCATCCGGCGGCACTGCCATTCAGCTCGGAGTGGAGGCTATCAGGCGTGGCGAGACCGATGCTGCGCTGTGTGTGGGAACAGACGGCTCGGTTCATCCTGAATCACTCATCAGGTTTTCGCTCCTTTCGGCCCTGTCGACCCGAAACGAACCGCCGGAAGAAGCCGCGAGGCCGTTTGCGAAGGATCGCGATGGCTTTGTCATGGCAGAGGGTTCCGCGGCACTGATCCTCGAATCCTACGATGCCGCCAAAGCGCGCGGCGCAAAGATCCTGGGCGTTGTGCGCGGCTGCGGTGAACGCGCCGACGACTTCCACAGAACACGGTCCAAGCCGGATGGCACACCGATTATTGGCGCAATTCGCAATGCGCTCGACGATGCAGATGTGACACCCTGTCAAATCAACTACATCAATGCCCACGGGACCAGCACGCCGGAAAACGACAGGATGGAGTATTTCTCGCTCGCCAATGTATTCGGTGAGCATCTTGCCGATACGCCCATCAGCTCCAACAAATCGATTGTCGGCCACACCCTTACCGCGGCAGGAGCGATTGAGGCCGCATTCTCGCTCAAGACCATCGAGAC
>DEIT01000232.1:18794-19084 GCA_002352635.1 Hyphomicrobiaceae bacterium UBA2767
CCATGCATGTGGCGGTAACTGGCGGCGGCCGGGGCATCGGCAGAGAAATCGTGCGCGCCCTGGCTGAGGACGGGTACAGCGTTACTTTCACCTACCGGGAGTCTGCAACGCAATCGAAGGATCTGCTTGGCGAATTGCAAACGAGCTGGCCAGACCAGGAGTTTCAGGCATGCCGGGTCGATCTCGCCAAGCGTTCCGAGGTCGATACGTTTACCGATCGCTTGTCTGAAAGTGATGATCTCTATGGCCTCATACACAATGCTGGTCTGACCTATGACGCTCTTGCCGCC
>DEIT01000232.1:19227-27347 GCA_002352635.1 Hyphomicrobiaceae bacterium UBA2767
ATGCTCAGCTATCTGCGTACGCTCGCGGTGGAACTGGCCCGCAAGGGTGTAACGGCAAACTTCATCGCCCCGGGTTATGTGGACACAGACATGGTGGCTGCATATTCCGCTTATCGCGACCGGATGGAGAAGCAGATTCCTGCCGGCCGTTTTGCCAATGCCTGTGAGGTCGCCGCCCTGGTTCGGCATCTGATTTCGCCTGCAGCTGGATACATAAACGGCAGCGTTCTGCCAATCGATGGAGGCATGAATGCCGGTATCGCACTCCGTGACTGAAACTCTTGTAAAAAAAGAGGCAACACATCGAACAATGGAAACCATGCGCGCCATTCAACTCACCTCGGACAGGGAGTTGGCGCTCGTCGAAATCGACATCCCACCACCACCGCGTGACGACGAGGTCCAAATTCGGATCGAAGCTGTTGCCTTGAACCATATCGATGTGTGGGGTTGGCGCGGCATGGCGTTTGCGCGTCGCGAATTGCCGGTCATTATCGGTGCCGAGGCGGCAGGCCGGATCGTTGCCAGGGGCTCTGGTATCAAGGATCTTGATGAGGGCCAGAGGGTTGCGCTTTATGGTGCTCGCACTTGCAATACCTGCGCGGCATGCCGCTCAGGTCGCGACAATCTTTGTGAAGATGTAGGCGGCATCCACGGCTTTCACCTGGATGGGTTTGCGCGAGAATTGGTGAACATGCCTGCGCGTCTGGTCGTTCCCGCATCCGATGGTATCGATGCGATCGCCGCCGCATGCGCACCCGTTACCTTCGGAACGGTCGAGCACATGCTGTTCGACAACGCGAAGCTGGAAGCTGGCGAGACCATCCTCATCCAGGCCGGCGGCAGCGGCATCGGATCCGCGGCAATTCAGATGGCAAAGGCAGCCGGTGCCACAGTCATCACAACAGTTGGTAGTGATGAAAAGGCGCGCAGGGCACTGGAGCTCGGTGCGGATCACGCGATCAACTACCGTACGGAGCGGTTCGAAGGAAAAGTCAGAAAGTTGACGAAAAAGCGCGGCGTTGATGTCGTGTTCGAGCATGTTGGTGCGGACACGTGGGCTGGAAGCATGTTCAGCCTGCGTAAGGGCGGAAGGCTTGTAACCTGCGGTTCCACCACGGGGCTCACGGCCGAGATCAATTTGTTCCAGCTATTTCAGCAGCAACTTCGGATACTGGGAAGTTTTGGGTGTTCGATGCGCAATATGCGTGACGTCTTGAGCAAGCTGGCCAAAGGCACCGTGCGCCCGGTGATAGACTCGGTAATCCCGATGGAGGAAATCGGGACAGGCCTTCGGCGTCTGGAGAACCGGGATGTATTCGGCAAGCTCATGGTGACACTCTAGAACATCGAAGACGGGCGCTGTGCAATGGCGAACATACCCGACACATACCAGGTCTCTTTCTGCGGTTTGGTCACCGAAACACATGCTGCCTCGAAACATGTGGACTAGCTGATGCGACGCGGCAACAGACACACGGTTTCCCTGATCGCAGACTGGTCGCTTGCGGCAACTGCCGCGACTGTCTTGAGAGTGCTTCGGCTGTTCCCTCATGAGGTAAGCATCGATCTGGCCGGGCGGGCGTTGCGCCGTGCAACTATCCTCTTGCCCAGATATCGCACGGCAATGAAGAACCTGGAACGTGCTTTCCCGAACAAAACAAAGGCGGAGCGAAAGGAAATCTTGCAAGGAAGCTGGGACAATCTGGCCAGAACCGGACTGGAATATGCATATCTCGATCAGGTCTTCAGCTATGACCCCAACGATCTGGAAGCGGGCAATATCGAGGTGAAGGGCGAGGAGAATTTCATCCGGCTCCGCGATCAAAGCAAGCCTGCAATCATATTCACCGGCCACCTGGCAAATTGGGAACTCCTCTCCATCTGTGCGGCCAAAAACGGCCTCGATGTGACGTCAATGTTTCGTACGCCCAACAACCAGTTCTTCGCAGACTCTCTGATCAAGGCGCGCTCGAAGCTCATGGGCCCCGTGGTCCCTTCGGGTAGCGGTTCGCTGTTTCAACTCACGGCCACCCTGGAACGCGGTGGCCGTGTCGGATTGCTTGCCGACCAGCGATACAAGGGCGGCCTGCTGGTCCCGTTTTTTGGCCACTATGCGGAAACGAACCCGCTTATCGCCAAGCTGGCGCGGCAATATGATTGCAGCGTGTATGGCGCGCGGGCAATACGGTTACCCAACCACCGTTTCCGTCTGGAAATTACCGATCCGCTTGATCTGCCCAGAAGTGCGGAAGGGGATATCGATATTGCAAAGACGACTGCACTGATCCAGGGCGTGGTTGAGTCGTGGATACGCGAATATCCAGAACAATGGATATGGTTTCATCGGCGATGGCGCCTGGGGAAAAAGACCAGATTTGCTGACTTGGACCAGAGAACGAAAGATGTCCACCCTGCCCGCTCTCACTAACTTCTCGGGTCTCCACACCTGCGAGAGGACCGGGCAGCGGTGCCTGTCGTTGACCGTTTCGAGATCGGCATCGCGCTGATCACCGTAATGGCGAGTGTTCCGATTGCGGAACCCAGACAGACGGAATGCTCTTGTGAAATAGTCTTCGGCGTCCGGGCGAAAAATGTCCACATCCAGGGTCTCAAATCCATCTGTTGAACGGCGTGCAGACCTCGATGCTCTGCGCGTTGGCGCGATATACCTGCTATTTCTTTTCCACGTTGCCAAAATTTACGATCCCCGGCCATTTCAACACTACTGGAGCCCGGATCTGATACCCGGCTTGGATGAAATCACCGGGGTTTTCGTCATCTGGCGTATGCCGTTGCTTTTCCTGATAGCCGGCTGGTCGGCGGTCCTGTCGTTTCGCTCACGCGGACTTGCGGTATTCTTGCGCGAGCGTGTCAGGCGAATTGCACTGCCACTCTTCTTTGGCGCAGTGTTTCTGTGCCCTTTGATCAAATATATCGAGCTACGCAGCGGCGTTTACATGGGCCTTCGCGGGCGTGGCGCGACTGCAGCACTGCAGGAAGCCCATGGCTCACTTCAAGCCTACGCGTTGCCGATCATCGAACCCTACGCTGCGTCGTTCTATTCGTTCTTGCCCAAATTCTACACATCGTTGAGTTTCTTTACCTGGTCCCATCTCTGGTTTCTGGTGTACCTCCTAGTCTTTACGTCGATCGCAGCACCCCTTCTGGCCAGGATTGCCGACGCCCCCGCGAAGCCGGCAAGATATCCGCTACTTTGGCTTTGTTTTCCGGCTTTTTTTCTGGCAGTCAGCGAAGCGGTTCTTCGGCCACATTGGCCCAACAACCTGACCCTTATCAATGACTGGGCCAATATGGCGCGGTATTCGCTATACTTCTTGATAGGCATCGTCTGGGCACGACATGGTGTGCTCGGCAAACTCATGCGGGAGTTATGGCCGTATGCACTGACGGCAGCGGTTTTGCTATTTACAACGCACAAGTTACTGGCTGGTGGCCTGGCGTCGCATGCGACTGTCCAGCGGCTTGTCGTATATGGCCTCCCTGCAGCCGCCGGCTGGTTTTTTATCCTGTTCCTGCTTGGTATCACGGCAAGGTTCATGGAACGGGGCAGTCCGCTTCTTGCAACACTTTCGGGAACGGTTCTGCCGGTCTACATCCTCCACCAACCCATAATCATAGTCACAGCATATTTCCTGGATGATCTCGCATTGCACGTGAGTGCGAGACTGGTCCTTATATTTTGCATGTCGTTGATTGTTACGCTGGCAATTGTTCGCGGCCCCGCGCAACGGTTCGCCATTCTCCGTGCGGGGTTCGGACTTGGGGCATCCGCCGCGGCATCTTGGGGCGCTGCAGTGTCCGCAGCGCTGTTTATTGCCATGGTTCTCCTCATCTCCAGCGGTAACAGTTAGGTTCCGTTGATGGTGTGGAAGTTCGCGAAATATTGCGTCTGATCCAAACATAGCTAGCGCTGCTGACCAAGGCATG
Source organism: Hyphomicrobiaceae bacterium UBA2767 (assembly GCA_002352635.1). Taxonomy (GTDB): domain Bacteria; phylum Pseudomonadota; class Alphaproteobacteria; order Rhizobiales; family Methyloligellaceae; genus UBA2767. The sequence continues at coordinate 23,179 of DEIT01000232.1, forward strand.
GCCGGCGTGCTGTCGTCCTTCATCGACGACCGCGACAATGCCAAGCAGCTGCTCTCAGCCCATGGGCGAAAGATACTTCTGCTGAACCTGAGTGCACGCTGGCTCAAATTGGCCAACCATTCTTGAGATTGGGAACGTCTTGGCTGGAATTGGTTGCGTGGGCAGGATTTGGTCAAGCACCTACCAGTCAGACGATCACGATGGCTATATGAGAATTGGTTGCGGGAGGCGCGCAACTGTTGACATCCGCAAGCCTATTCGAAAATACGGCACGACAATCCAATTCAACCCAAATATGTCCGGAATCTGGTCGTGAGCGGACACGCTCCGCTCCACCCGCAAAAGTCCGCTAAGTAGCCAGGAGCGGACGTCGGCGCGTCATCAAACAACACCACACGGGTAAGGGTTGCGAAGTTGAAGTCAAGCACCTCGAACTTTCGGAGCCGTGGTGACAAAGTCCATGCGACGTCACATCACTGTGCGGTCCAACCACCATCGACGGGGATCGCCGTGCCCGTAATGTTGTGGCCCCGCGGATGGCAGAGCCAGGCCGCCAGCATTCCGATCTCGGCTGGATCAGAGGTGCGCAAGCTGGGCTGTTTTTCAGCCAACAGGCTCGCGATGCCCGCTTCGCGATCACCGCCCTGTTCGGTTGCACGTGCCGCGACCTGCGGTTCGATAATGGCCGTTTCGGTCCATCCAGGGCAGATGCAATTCACCGTCACGCCACCCGTTGCGCGCGACCCGATTGCCGCATATTCCAGCGCTGCCACCTTGCTCATGCCCACAAGTCCGAACTTGGCCGCCACGTAAGGTGCCTTGTTTGCCGACGCGACGAGCCCGTGGACCGAGGCGATGTTGATGACGCGGCCATATCCGCGCGTCGACATTGCGGGCAAGGCCCGGCGCATGGTGTGGAAGGCGGCTGAGAGGTTGACCGCAATGATCCAATCCCAAATCTCCACCGTTAAGTCGGCTAGGCTGGCCGTCTGCTGGATCCCGGCGTTGTTCACAAGGATATCAGGGCCACCCCACTCACCGAGGGCATCCATCATGGCCTCGATGGCTGCCGGATCTCGCAAATCAGCGTCGAAGAACTGTGTTTCCGGGGCGCCTGCCGTTTTGATCTCTTGCTCGGCCCTAATAACCTGTTCGGCATCGGCAAGCCCATGAACCCCGATCCGCGCTCCCGCGCCGGCCAGGGCCTTAGCAACGGCCAAGCCGATACCCTGCACTGATCCGGTCACAAGCGCGGTCTTACCTTCCAGATACCGATCCATCGCTCTTCCTTTCCAATTGTTCCCTGAGTTGCGTTTTCAGAACCTTGCCGTAATTGTTCTTGGGCAACTCTTCGACGAGGACATAGTCCTTCGGTCTCTTGAACCGCGCTATTTGCTCAAGGCAATAGGCGTCGAGTGTCTCAGGGGCAACAGCCTTCCCCGCCTGAAGGACAATGAAGGCCACGACTTCTTCCCCCCAGTCGGCGTGCTTACGCCCCACCACGGCAACCTCGCGGACCGCGGGGTGCGTCAGTAACGCCTCTTCTACCTCACGCGGATAGATGTTCGTGCCGCCGGAGATGATTACGTCCTTCGAACGGTCGTGCAGCGTCACGAAGCCGTCCTGGTCCATCGCGCCCATGTCACCGGTCCACAGCCAGCCGTCACGGATCGTCTTTGCGGTCGCATCCTGGTTCCGCCAGTACCCCGGCATGACGGCAGACCCCTGAACCAGGATCTCGCCAACCTCGCCCGGAGGCAGCGCACGGCCCTCCGCATCGGCCACCTGTACGCGGACGCAGCTCTGCGCGGTCCCGACCGAGGCGAGGCGGTCACGCCAGCGCGGATGGCCGCGGTCCGCTACCAGATCGCGTGAAAGCGCGGTGATAGTCATCGGACTTTCCCCCTGTCCGTAGATCTGCACGAAACGGGCTCCCATAACCTCCACCGCCTCGATGATGTCGGCGAGATACATTGGGCCGCCGCCATAGACGATTGTCTTGATACCATCGCCCGAGGCCTTTTCCGCCTTTGCCCGGTCAACAAGACGCCGCACCATTGTCGGGGCGGCAAACATCGAGACACATCCGACCCTTGGCGCAAGCGTAAAGATTTCATCGGGATCAAATCCACCCGAGACCGGCACAACATGACGGGCACCGCGGAGGACATGCATGAAGTTGTAAAGCCCGGCGCCATGCGACATGGGCGCGGCGTAAAGAATGGCATCTTCCGTGCCGACTTCGTCCACGTCTACGAAGTAACTGAAGGTCATCGCCTGGAGGTTCGCCGATGACATCATCACGCCCTTGGGCTTTCCCGTCGTGCCGGACGTGTAGAAGAGCCAGATCATATCCTCATTGCCAAGCGGTACCGGGGCTGACAATGGCGCAGTTCCGTATAGCTCGGCAAAATTCGCTTGATCCACGGGGATGATCTTGCGAAGGCACTTGGGGGTGACGCTTCTGAGCGACGCTCCAACATCCTCTGAGACAAAGGTAACCGCCGCGCCCGCGTCTTCTATGATCCACGCCGCTTCCCTTGCATGAAGCTTGGCGTTGATTGGCACCACTGCTGCACCTGCAAACCAGGCGCCATAGAGGACCTCAAGATACTCCGTCCTGTTGGTCATGAAGATTGCAACACGGTCGCCTCGCTTGACGCCGTATTTTGCGGCCAACGCGCCGCCAACCGCGGCGGCATTCGACGCGAAGGTGGCATAGTCCGCCACAATCTTCTCACCCCGCAGGAGCGCTGACGCCTGCGGCATCCGTCGTGCCGTACGGATCAGCCATTCTGCCGGATTCATGCACGCCTCCCGGCATTCTCGAGGGTCGAACAATCGTTGGCCGCACCCAACCCCCATTAAGCAGACCCGATTGATTAGTCGAGTTGGAATGTTAGTTCATGGCCGGTCTGTGGTCCATTGGAAGAACTGTTCCGGTCCGTTTCCGTTTTGGGTCAATGGCAGAGGCCATGGAGATAGTCGGCTCTGATCTTTTCAAAATAGAAGGTTCAGGGGATGGCATCGTGTTTCTATCGCCGTTCGGAATCGAGAGCGGTTCCGGCGTCAATTTGATGGCCATCGCAAGGACGGTCGGACACGCAAAAGGGTTGGCGCAGCACGCAACCCAGAAGCTTACTGGCCCGGCTGTTTGAGGCCTGTTGCTCAGCGGGATTTTCATGAGTGCCTCCGAACAACAGACTACTACCCGATTGTATCGTCTCGATGAGGCTTAAACGCCGAACGGATAGGTTTCCGGTACGCCCTTGATTTGCCCGGCGGGGAGCGGCGTGATGGCACTTGTCCGATCAATCCAAATATACTCATTGAACTGGCGCGGCAACTCAGCCTCGAAATAGTGGCTGGCAAGCTCCGTTTCAGGGCGGTAGATGACGCCGATGGCCCGTTCCAGCCTTGGTTTCGAAAGCTCGGTTGTGACATCCAGCTCATGACCTGCCCTGAGCGGCAGTATGAGGCCCGGCTTGTTGGTTAAATGGAACAGCCGTTCATAGCTTTGCGGATGAGACGGCTGCACCGCTTTGACTTCCATGGGCCCGTCCCAGGTGGATGCCGCGGCCACGGTGCCATGGTCAGTCCCGAAGCCAATGCGATACGACTGGTCCCCGAAACCCTTGCGGCAGAGCTCACCGATATTGTGCTCGCCGCGCGCTGACATCTCTGTCGCCGAGGCGTCTCCAATATGTGAATTATGTGCCCAGACGACCGCTCTGGACCCTTCACCGTGAAACCTCATGACATTCATTAAGGTCTCGAACATGTGTCCGTCGCGCAGGTTCCAGGATGCCCGCGAGCCATAGTACATGACCCGGTAATAACGTTCCGCATTGGCGACAAGCTGCGCATTTTGCGTTGCATCGAGAAAACGCTCACCGTCATGATGGGCGTATTCCGCGTGCTTGGTATAGAGTTCGACAAGCATTTTCGTCACATGCGGCTCACAGTCATGATAGGCGCCAGTAAGTGCCGCGTGGCCGTATGCAGCGGGATCTGACTCCCACGGACTCAGACAGCCATAGCGATATCGTGCGACTGCAGCCAGTTCGGGATCGACATCTTCCAAATATTCGATGATCTCGCGGACAGAACTGTAAAGGCTATAAAGATCAAGGCCATAAAATCCGGTGCGAAAGTCGAACGGTTTCGAC
>DEIT01000243.1 GCA_002352635.1 Hyphomicrobiaceae bacterium UBA2767
CCTTTGAGGTTCAGGGCCATGAGTTCATCCCAGACGGCTTCGTCCAATTCAGGAGTTGGCTTGTCGCCTTTCGAGCGGCCCACATTGTTGTGCAGGACATCGATGCGCCCATAGCGCTCAACACAGACGTCTGCAATCGCTTTGCATTGCGCCTCGATGGTAATATCCGCCTGAAGCGCAGAAGCATTGCCACCTTCTGCCTCAATCATATCGACGGTGTCCTGCGCCCATTCCTCATTGATATCGACGCAAAGGACCTTGGCTCCTTCCTGTGCAAATCGAAGGGCTGTGGCGCGGCCATTGCCGATGGTATCGCCAGGTTGCTGTCCTGCCCCAACGACGATCGCGATTTTGTCTTTAAGCCGCATGAGTGCTTGTTGCTCCATAATCTCTATTTGGGATGCAGATTGGTTGTTCCTTCGGGAAGGACTATACGCCCTTATAAACGGGCGAACGCCGTTCAATCCATGCGTCAAGGCCTTCGCGCAAGTCATGGGTCGGCGCAACGCGGGCAAACTGCTCCCCTTCCATCTGCAGGCCTTCGCCAATGCTCATATTCATTCCCCGGCTGACGGCAGTAATGATACTTGCCGCGGCGAGTGGGGAATGGCGGAGAATTCGCGAGGCAAGACCCTTTGCCGCTTCCATCAATTCGTCATGCGGGACGATCATGTTCACCAGTCCCAATTTGAATGCGTGCTCAGGGGAGAACGTATCGCCTGTGAGTAAGAGTTCGAGCGCGCGCTTACGGCCCGCCAGGCGGGAAAGCCGCTGGGTTCCGCCGAATGTCGGTGGCATGCCAAGGTTTATCTCGGGCTTGGCGAATGTGGCTCGATCACTTGCGACCGCCAGATGGACAGCTTCGGTTATCTCGCACCCGCCGCCATACGCAATGCCGTTGATTGCCGCAATGATCGGCTTCGGAAAGGCCTCCATGCGTGCGGTCATAGACTGGCCGCGCCGGACGAACTCCTTGAGAGCAGTTTGTGTTCCTGCTTTCACGCTCTGGCTGAATTCCGGGATGTCGCCGCCTGCGGAAAATGCCCGCTCACCGGCACCGGTTAGGATGACAGCGCGTATTCGATTGTCGACCTCAATCTCGTCGAGAATTTCGAGCATCCGATCAATGAGCTCATAGTTCAGCGCGTTCAGTTTTTCCGGCCGGTTCAGGATAACCAACGCGATTTCATCATCGCGCTCAAAGAGAACAGTTTCAGGCATTGGGTCATCTCCTTCTAATCTCATATATGAGCGAGGCTACGCGAGGAGTTGCCGTATTTACACTCACTGGTTAGTATACATTCAATAATGCCCAGAGATTCCAGACAAACGCGCAAGCGTATCGTCGATTCTGCAATCGCGCTTTTTTACAGCGAGGGCATTCGCCGTGTGAGCGTTGATGCGGTTGCAGAAAAGGCGGGACTGACCAAGCGTACGCTCTACTATCATTTCCGCAGCAAAGATGAACTTGTCGCAGCATATCTAGAGGCTAGGGATCAGCCGAACCTCTTGCAGCTCGCTCGCTGGTTCGATGATGCTGAAGGTCCACTGGCAAATAAGATCGAAGCCATTTTCATCAATGTTGCAATCTCGGCGCGTCACCCGAAATGGAAAGGATGCGGGTTCTTGCGGACCGCTGCTGAACTCGCCAGCACGCCGGGTCATCCGGCTGTGAAAGTTGGCGCAGCGCACAAGCGAAAATTCGAAAATTGGGTATCTGAACAAATCTCAAATGACGGTATCGCAAACGCGCCGTTATTGGCCCGCCAGATTGTTCTGCTCCTCGACGGCGCCTTCTCGATCATGCTGATTCATCGAGATCCGACATATATCGAAGATGCGGGCCGAGCGGCGGCGGCGTTGATCAACGCGGAATGAGAACCCTATCAGATAGCTGCGTGAACGCCCGCTTGCTCCCCTGCCTTGACGATGGCAGCCCACGCGTCGTTGGCGAGCGGAATACCATTTCCCAATCGTTCTGTGCGCACACGCTGTTCCGGTTCACCGGGCACCAGAACCTCGCCGTCTGGCGCGGCAGGTTTTGAGCTCTTGAAATAGGCCACGTACCGCTTGATTTCGGCGGCGAAGCTGTCGTCAGTATCGAAACGATCGACGGACATATATATGGACAGCATACCATTGTAGACGCGGGGATAGTCAGGTCCGGTGGCACCTGAACCCGTCAACGCTCCGGCCAAAAGCTCACACATCAGCGCAAGGCCTGAACCCTTGTGCGCACCCATCGTCGTCATGGCGCCGGGGCCGCGCCTTTGGTCCGGTGTCACAGCCGGATCGGCGTCGCCATAGAGAAGCGTCGGGTCGCCGGTCGTATTTCCGTCTGGGCCAACAAGGCTGTCCGCAGGCAACGGCTTGCCGCCTTTCGCGGCAACCAGAATCTTGCCCTCTGCCACCAGTGATGTGGCGAAGTCGAGGATGATGGGCGCATCGTTGCGAACGGGAACGCCGATGGCAACCGGAGCTGTAGACATGCGCCGCTCTGTCCCGCCGAAGGGTGCCACGAGCACGCTGCCCGCAACATTGACGAAGTGAATAGAAACCTGATCGCGTTCCGCTGCCATTTCGGCGAATGCGCCAATGCGTCCCAGATGCCCGGCGTGCTTCAATGCTACCACCGCGACGCCAAGCTCTTGCGTCAATGCGATACCACGCTCCACGGCAAGAGGGCCGACCGTTTGCCCGAAGCCGTAGTTGCCATCGAGGATAAGAAGGGAGCCGCTCTCACTTACCGTGGAAAGGTCCCGGTCGGGCAGCAGTTTTTCCTCTCGTAGCCATTGCAGATAGCGAGGCGTGCGGATCACTCCATGGCTGTCGTGTCCGTTGAGATTTGCATCGACGAGGTTGCCGGAGATTCGCGCGCTTTCGGCATCCGAGCAACCGGACGCCACGAAAATCTTTCGGATATAGTCTGTGAGTGTGTCTGCCTGAATGAGCATGGAACCTCCGGGAGCATGGCGGAGGCGAAAATA
>DEIT01000014.1:0-10033 GCA_002352635.1 Hyphomicrobiaceae bacterium UBA2767
GCCCCGGCGCGTATTTGTGATGCTTTGATCCGGCGCAGCCGTGTCTTCACACCCTCGGTGAAACGAAACTTGCGCTCAAGGACGATGACATCGCCATTGCCGAGGTTGGCGAGGTCGGTGACCGCAAATCCGTTGTAGCGCTTGAGTGTCACACGTCCGGGTTTGGGCCCACCGATCAGCCAGCCGAGATGATCGCCGTTTTCGGCGAGATATTCTTCCGTGAAGGCGAGCACTGCACCCTTGGCCGGGCCTGTGCGCAGGACGGTGATCCCCTCGATCCCCTTGTTCCCTTGAGCCGATCTGACCTGGCCGGGGAGTTTCAGATGCCGTATTGCCGGTCCGATGCCTTCGGTTGTCACGCGATGGACTGCAATTCGGTGCCTGCGCTCGAAAGAGATATAGGCCTTGCCGTCAACAGCACCAGGCGCGGCCATTGCAATACTCTCTGAATCATACTCGAACTTGCCCTTGAGGGGCTTGCCGGCGAGTCCTTTGATTTTTCCGATGCGTGCATTGGTGAGTTTTTCCATTCGGCCATTGCGGTAGACGAGCCGGGCGCTGAGCCACGTGCCGATGTCGGACACCGCAAGCAGCTTCGTACCGGTCTTGTCGATTGCCAATCCAGAATAGCCGCCAAACTTCTTTGACGGCGATGTAAGGCGAAGGGAGCCAAGCCACTCCAGTTGGCCAAACCGTGTTCCAATTGGCTTGTCTCGCTCAAAAGAAATCTGCGCCGCCTCGATAACCACCGGCATGGGGTTCGAGCGCTTCTTGGCACTGTCAACGGGGATCGAGGAGACGCCGAGAAGGACGCTGCCGAATAAAACCGCCAGCCCGGCATATGCAGCCCGTGAGAACAACATCTGCGTCAATGCAGATGTCCTGCTTTGCGGCCGCGGGCAGGCGATGTCCGGCGAGAGGTCTGGTCGACCATGTTCTCATCGAACAGCTCAGCGAGTTTGTCGGTCAAGGCGCCGGCAAGCTCTTCCGCATCAGTGATGGTCACTGCACGTTGGTAGTAGCGGGTGACGTCATGGCCAATGCCAATGGCGATGAGCTCAACGGGTGAGCGGGTTTCGATTTCTTCGATGACCTGACGCAAATGGCGCTCAAGGTAGCAGCCGGAATTCACCGAAAGGGTTGAATCGTCAACCGGGGCGCCATCAGAAATCATCATCAGGATCCGCCGTTGTTCAGGGCGCCCAAGCAGGCGGTTGTGCGCCCACGCCAACGCTTCACCGTCGATATTCTCCTTGAGCAATCCTTCGCGCATCATCAGTCCGAGGCTTCGGCGCGCGCGCCGCCATGGGGCATCTGCAGGCTTGTAGATGATGTGGCGCAAATCGTTGAGGCGTCCGGGCGATGGCGGCTTGTTGTCCGCAAGCCACTTTTCGCGCGCCTGTCCGCCCTTCCATGCGCGGGTCGTAAATCCGAGAATCTCAACCTTCACACCGCAACGCTCGAGCGTGCGTGCCAGGATGTCCGCACAGCAAGCTGCAACCATGATCGGCCGACCCCGCATCGAACCGGAGTTGTCCAGCAGGAGCGTCACAACGGTGTCGCGAAAATCGGTGTCACGCTCCTGTTTGAACGAGAGCGCATGCATGGGGTCGATAATCACGCGGGGCAGGCGTGCCGCGTCGAGCATGCCCTCTTCCAGATCGAAGTCCCAGCCGCGATTCTGCTGTGCCAGCAACCGGCGCTGCAGGCGATTGGCCAGGCGGGAAACTGCGCCGTGCAGGCTCTGCAACTGCTTGTCCAGGAAGGCACGCAAGCGCTCCAGTTCATCCTGGTCGCACAGATCTTCCGCCGAAACCGTCTCGTCATAGGCATGGGTAAAGACTTCGTATCCGAAGGCATTCGGGTCATCGAGAACAGAAAGATTGGGCCGCCGCGGCGTTGAGTCCTGGGGTTGGCCATCGCCTTCCGCTTCGCCCTCCATCTGATCGAGTGAATCGAGATCGGAGAGGTCCATCTCCTCGCCGCCTTCGCCCTCGCCAAGGCCCTGTTCCTCACCTTGCTGTTCGCCTTGTTCGGCTGAGTCTTCGTCCGCACCACCATCGGCGAGAGATTCCTGCTCCTCGGCCTGAGAATCGTCGTCGCCGTCTTCCTGATCCGACTGTTCGAACTCGTCGCTCAGTTCCAGCGATGTCAGCAAATCTCGTATCAGCCGCCCAAATTCTGCCTGATCGGTAATCTTGTCATCCATGCGCGCGAGCGCATCTCCACCGCGCTCCTCAATCCAGGAGCGCCACAAATCCACGATCGGTTGCGCCTTTTCCGGTGCGGCTTCGCCAGTAAGCCGCTCGCGGACCATCAGCGCCAATGCCTCATCCAGTGGTGCCTCGGCGCGGTCTGATACATCCTGATAGGTGCTGCGCGCATACTGGCTTTCAAGTTTGGCGGTCAGATTTTGAGCCATGCCGGACATGGCACGCGCGCCAATCGCCTCGATGCGCGCGCGCTCGACCGCTTCGAACACGGCGCGGGCCGGCCCCGATGACGGTGCAAATTTGCGATGTATCTTGGCGTCGTGGCACGCCGCTCTTAGCGCGAGGGAGTCTGCATGCCCCCGGATTGCTGCAATATCGTTTTTTGTAGGCGCACGTGGCGGCTCGGGGACGCGGGCAACGCCTTCGTGAAGGCCTGGCGTATCGGACCCGAATACGACCTGCAACTCATCATCGCCGGCAACAGCCCGCGTTGCCGAGGCGAGGGCACGCTTGAACGGCTCTACCGGCCCTTCTTTGCGTTTGAGTGATGCGTTCATTGCTCACCGGTCATATGGGACGCTAGCTCAGAGCTACGTTCGCGGTCGAATCCGGCAGTTCCTCGCCAAAGCAGCGCTGATAGAATTCGGCTACAAGGCCTCGCTCCAGCTCATCGCATTTGTTGACGAACGTCACATTGAACGCGAAGCCGACATCGCCGAAGATTTCCGCATTCTCAGCCCACACGATCACCGTGCGCGGGCTCATCACCGTCGAAAGGTCGCCATTGATGAAGGCGCTGCGCGTCAGATCGGCGACCCGCACCATGTTATCAACGATCTTGCGGCCATCTTCGCTCTGATAGCTCTTGGCTTTGGCCAGAACAATCGCCGCCTCGTCGTCATGGGGCAGATAGTTGAGCGTCGCGACTATATTCCAGCGGTCCATCTGGCCCTGGTTGATCTGCTGGGTGCCGTGGTAAAGGCCGCTGGTATCGCCAAGGCCAATCGTATTGGTCGTGGAAAACAGCCGGAAGCATGGGTGCGGCTCGATCACCGCGCCCTGGTCAAGCAGTGTCAGCCGTCCACGCGCCTCAAGAACCCGCTGGATTACGAACATGACGTCGGGCCGTCCAGCGTCATACTCATCGAATACGAGAGCGGTGTTCGACTGGAGCGCGTAGGGTAGGATGCCTTCCTTGAACTCGGTCACCTGCATATTGTCCCGGATGACAATCGCGTCCTTGCCGATGAGATCGATGCGGCTCACATGGCTGTCGAGATTGACGCGGATGCAGGGCCAGTTGAGTCGGGCTGCGACCTGTTCGATATGGGTCGACTTGCCGGTTCCATGATACCCTTGAATCATCACCCTGCGATTGTGTTTGAACCCGGCAAGGATCGACAAAGTCACATCGCGGTTGAACAGATAGTCGGCATCAAGTTCGGGGACATGTTCGCTATCTTGTGAGTAGGCGGGCACCTCAAGGTCCGTATCGATACCAAATACCTGGCGTACCGAAACGGACATGTCAGGCATACCTGCGGCGTCACCATTCGTTGCAAGTGTCATGCGCTGGAAGTCCAATTGAATTTGCCCGGCAAATCCCCGGGGGTTCAGTGCCGTGTCCTAGCAGAGGCCGGCTTCTTTGAGATAATTATAGGCTTGGATCACTTCGCGCAACTTATCCTCAGATGAGCGGTCGCCGCCATTGTGATCGGGGTGATGCCGTTTCACCTGCTCTTTGAAGCGAGTCTTGATCTCATGTGGCGTTGCCGTGTCATCCAATCCGAGGCTGAGCAGGCACTTGCGCCCGACATTGCCGACCGGTTTGATGGGCGCGTATTCCTTCGGTCCCTCGTCACCCGTTGCCTTGCCGAATACCCCGAACGGATCGTCGAATACGAACGCGTGGGTAAAATTCTTGTCGGCATCCGCAGAATCATTCTTTCCGGCTGATTTGTCGCCGTTCGTACCCATGTTCCATGTGGGGCGGTGACCGGTCAGCGCGGATTTCTGGAAGCGTGCCACGTCATCATCGCTCATGCCTGAGAAGTAATTGTAGGATTTGTTGTACTCGCGAACGTGCCTGACGCAGAAATTGAAATACTCTCCTTCACGCCCGCGTCCGCGCGGCGCCTTGTGCTGTGCCGGCCCGCTGCACCCCGGCCATTCGCACTCAGGTGAGACATTGCGCAGCGTCTGGTCCTCGTCAGGCTTGACGCGGATGCAATCGAAATATTTCGAGTTAAGTTTCATGAACCGGGAATTATGGGTATTCGTTGCGAGTGAAACAAGCTTGACAGTGTCCGGATATCCGGTTTTGCGTGATTACTTTCGCCCGGAGGCCAAAATATGAGCATGGAAGAGGTTATCAGGGAAAAGCTAACGGAGGCTTTTTCACCGCAAAGCCTCGACGTCGTCAACGATTCTCATCGTCACGCGGGCCATGCCGGTTCGCCAGGCACGGGAGAGAGCCATTTTCGCGTAACAATTATTTCCGAAAAATTCTCAGATCTCTCGCGCGTGGAGCGCCACCGGCTTGTTAACGAGGCCCTCGCGTCCGAGCTCTCGGGCGCAATCCATGCGCTGGCGATCAAGGCGCTGGCGCCTGAAGACCCCCATGGCCGCTGACGAGCCGGATCAGACCGTTGAAACACAGCTTCACGCCATCAAGGCTGATGATGCAGGGTTTGTTGCGGCGCTCGAGGATGTGGGCATGCCCGTCAGCGATCTTGATGCGTCAAAGGGTCATTACTTCGCGATCATGGATGCCGGGGGACAACCGCTTGGGTATTGCGGATTTGAAACACTGAACGAGGCGACAGCTTTCATTCGCTCCTGTGTCGTTCCGGCCCCGTTTCGCGGGAGAGGTATCGGGGCGGAAATGATGACAGCGCTGGTCGATCAGTTGACGGCGGATGGCAAGTCCGGGCTCTATCTGTTCACCATGGACGCCGATCCATTTTTTGAGAAGTTCGGGTTCAAGATCATTAGCCGAGATGACGCCCCCGATATTGTTCGCGCAACTTCCCAGTTCTCATTGGAAGACTGTAAAGACGCAGTCCTGATGCGGCTGTAATCAGAACATTAGCCTTACGTGCCTTTGCCAGGTGCCTTCCCCGTATAAGGGATGCTCTCCTCCACCACATCCCAGATATGCCGGGCGGTAGGGTTTTCCTGCTCTTCGCGAATGTGCGCAAGCAGGCCTCCGGCTCGGCTGACGACAGCGAAGCCGCGCATGATTTTGGGCTCGATACCGATTTCCAGAAGCACGGCGGCGACCGCACCCGTCGCATTGATCGTGAGATGGCGGCCGAGTTCTTCGTCGACGATTGCCGACAGGCGCTTCATGGCATCGATATATCTGCCATCGATCCCTTCCTGCGTCAGGGCTATCTCAAAGAGCTTCGGGGTGCGCGGATCATCGGGTTTGTGAAGGTGGTGTCCGAAGCCCGGCAGCGGCTGTCTGGTTTCGCGGAGTGCCTGAACCGCTCGTCGTGCTGCCACATCGAATCCGTCTTCATTCTCAAGACATGCGACGAGCAGTTTCGCCGCATTTTCCATCGTCCCGATGAACTGCGATCCGACATTGAGCAATCCAGCCGCCATGGCCGCTTGCAGCGCTTCGGGCGCTGAGTGGTAGGTGAGCCGTGCGGCGATAACACTCGGTGTGAGCCCGTGCTCCATCAGGGTGACGAGCACCGCATCCAGGATTTTCACATCTCCCGGTGTTGGCGTGCGCCCCATCACCTGCATGAACATCAATTCGGTAAAGGTGACATTGCCCATCAATTCGCCGACGAGCGCGGCGTCCCGGCAATAGAGTTCATCATTGGTGTGGGTGGCGAGCCGCGTTGTCGGGCCTGGTTTGTCAGTCATGCGGCGCTCTCCTCATCCTTGGGAAGGAACATCTCCCGTGCCTCGCGTCTGAGGACCTTGCCAACCGGACTGCGTGGTAATTCAGCGACGAAATGGACGACTTTTGGCGCTTTCACGGAATCGAGACGCTCTTTGACAAAGGTTGCGATTTCCTCAGGGCTGGCCTTGTCCCCGCCGCGTATTTCTACCGCCGCGTTGACCGCCTCGCCCCACTTGCGGTCGGGGACGCCGAAGACGACGCATTCGGTCACGGCCGGATGCTGACCAAGAACTGCCTCGACGTCACTGGGATAGACGTTGAACCCGCCGGTAATGACCACATCGCGGATGCGATCCCTGACGTATAGAAAACCACGCTCGTCAATCATGCCGACGTCGCCGGTATGCAACCACCCGTCGACAATGGTTTCGGCCGTCTTCTCCGGCGCATCGAGATACCCCTTCATCACCAGATCACCCTTGAGCACGATTTCGCCCGACTCACCGCGAGGGAGAATGTTGCCTTGCGGGTCCATCACCTCGACGCGGGTCAGGCCGGTGGCGCGGCCGGTTGATGCGCGGTTCGCGGGATCGATCCATTCTTGCGCCCGCATGCATACCGCGATCTGCGGGGCTTCCGTCTGCCCGTAGCAGGTCTCAAGCGCATTGTTGAACACCTTCATGGCGCGTGGCACTTCATCGGGACGGATGGCCGCGCCACCAACAATCAGATGTCTGACTGCGCTAAAATCACGTTTCTCGACGCCCGGTTCCTCCAGCATCATGTAAATCACCGTGGGCGGCAGGAACACAGAAGTAGCGCGTGTGCGCTCAAGTGCTTCCAGGATTGTGTCTGGTTTGGCTCGCCCCATGAAGACCTGACAACCGCCTACAGCAAAAGTCGGCATGATGAGTGTATTGGTGCCATGGGTCATGGGCGCCGCGAGCAGGTTTTTGTCATCCTGGTCGAAACCGAATTCAGCGAGCATCGAGGCGATACACGTGTTCCAGACGCGATAGGTTTGGACGCAACCTTTCGGCTGCCCACTTGACCCGCCGGTGAACTTGATCGCCTGCACATCGTCGAGGTCGAGGTCGTAATGGATCGGTTCCTTGCCATCGAACCGGGCAATGAGCCCTTCAATCGTGTCGCCTTCGCCTGCTGCGTCGCCCGGTTTGCCGGAGATGCGATGTACATCTTCAAATTCGATTAGCTCCACACAATCCGCATCGGTGAAGATGATGCTGGGCGCCGTCACCTCGCAGATACGGGTGAGCTCGCCCTTGCCGTTGCGGGGATTGAGCGGGACCCAGGTCTTGCCCGCAGCGAAAGTGGCGAGCCAGGCGAGCAGATGCTCGAATGTGTTGTAGGCGCATATGCCGACGCGAGTCTGCGGGGCAGGGTCGATACTTTGCAGGGCCGCGGCTAGAGCATTGGTGCGTCTCGCCAGATCTGCATAGGTGATTTGGCTTTCACCGTCCTCAACCGCGATCCGGTCAGGAAAGCGAGCGGCGGCGCGGAAGAAGTGCTCGATCGGCAACATGTGGCATGCCCTTCAGTTTCAGCTCCGCTGGAGAAACTAGTGGTTTCGTCGCTCAATCGCCAGCCGCAGCTATGCCGTCTCAAGTTTGGTGATTTTCAGAGCTGTAATCCGGTTGCGGTGGCGGCGCATGACCTCAAAGCGAAAGCCCTCGAACGTGAAGGCCTGGCCTGGTTGCGGGATCGTTTGTGCCTTGTGTATGACAAGTCCTGCGACAGTGGTGGCTTCATCTTCCGGCAGATCCCAATCCATGGCGCGGTTCAGATCGCGCGTTGGCACCGATCCATCCGCCTGCACACTGCCGTCAGGGAGAGAGCGAATGCCGATCTCAAGTTCGTCGTGCTCGTCGGCAATCTGCCCGACGATTTCTTCCAGAATATCCTCCAGCGTCACCAGTCCCTGCACCTCGCCATATTCGTCAACCACGAGTGCAAAATGCTCTTTGCGGCGCAGAAAGGCATTGAGTTGCCTTCGCAGTGACGTTGCTTCGGGTACGAACCAAGGAGGTGCGGCGATCGCCATGGGATCGAGTTTGGAAAAATCACCTCCCGCATCATGCAACGCCTGCAGCAGGTTTTTCGCGTGCAGAACGCCGACAATGTTCTCCGGCTCTCCCTGCCACAGCGGTAGGCGGGTGTGCGTACTCTTGAGGACCTGATCGACAATTTCTTCCGGTGAGTCGTCGGCATTGATAGCGTGCATATTGGTGCGGTGGATCATTACGTCCTCCACCTCGAGATCGGTGAGGTCTAGGACGCCTCCAAGCATGTCGCGATCGGTTTTTACGACGCCGCCTTCCATGTGGTGGAGTTCGATGGCACCCCTGAGTTCCTCATGTGCCGACAGCACTGCAATATTCTGGGAAATTCTGGGGCCGAACAGCCGGAACAGGAACCGTACGAGTATCTGGACGCCTTTCGTGACCGGACCGAGTAGCGCCACAAGCAGGCGGACGATTGGCGCCACGAAGAGCGCGGCACGTTCAGGGTTGGTGATGGCATAGGTCTTTGGCATCACTTCACCGAAAATGAAGATGACAGCGGTCATCGTCAGCGTAGCGTAAACAACGCCTGTTTCACCGAACACCGAGAGGAAGGCACTGGTGGCGAGCGCCGAGGCGAGAATGTTGACAAGGTTGTTTCCGAGCAGGATCGCGCCGATGAGGCTTTCCGGATCACCCAACAGTCTTGCCACCAGGCTGGCCCGGTTTGATCCGTCCTGCTCAAGCGCGTGCATACGCGCCCGCGATGCTGCGGTAAGGGCCGTCTCGGAGCCGGAAAAGAAAGCGGAAACGAAGATAAGCAGGCAGACAATGCCCGCGGTCAGTGCGAGTTCTAGGGTCATGTTCAGCTACATTTGCGAGTGAGGAAATCGTGCAGTTTGTTCATATCCACACCGCGCTCGACAAAGGCCTTGCCGATGCCGCGGGTGAGAATGAAGGTAAGGACGCCGTCCTGGACTTTCTTGTCCTGCGCCATGAGTGAAAGAAGTTGATCCGGTGTTGGCTTGTCGCCTGGAATCTGGTCGCTGCGCGTCGGCAGGCCGACCCCTTCAAGATGCCTGATCGCGCGTTGGGCATCCTGGCCCGCACACAGCTCGACTTCGTTCGACAATTCAAATGCCATGGCCATTCCGATGGAAATGGCTTCGCCATGAAACAGCCGGTCGGAGTATCCGGCAAATGCCTCAAGCGCATGACCGAATGTGTGTCCAAGATTAAGCAGCGCACGATCACCATGCTCATGCTCGTCCGTCTCGACTATTGCCGCCTTTGCCTTGCAGCTCATTTCAATGGCGTGTAGGCGCTCGGGGCCGCCAGCGAAAACACCACGCCAGTTTTGTTCAAGCCATTCGAAGAAATCGGCGTCGCCCAGCAGGCCGTATTTGGCAACCTCGGCATAGCCTGCGCGAAACTGACGATCGGGCAGTGTTTCCAGCAGTGATGTATCAGCAATCACCAGTCGCGGCTGGTAAAAAGCACCGATAAGGTTTTTGCCTTGCGGTGTGTTGATCCCGGTTTTGCCGCCGACAGATGAATCCACCTGTGCCAGGAGCGAGGTTGGGATTTGCACAAAACTGACCCCACGACGCAGAATACTGGCGGCGAAACCCGCAATATCGCCGATCACACCTCCACCCAGTGCAATGACGAGATCACCGCGTTCAACGCCCATCTCCAGAAGATTCTCGCAAAGGGGCCCAAGCTCGTAAAAACTCTTGGTGCCTTCTCCAGGCTCTAGCGTTATCTCCCCCGCCGCCGTCTCGCCCAGGGCCTGCTTCAACGTTTCGAGATGAAAGGAGGCGACATTTACATCGGTGACAATCGCACATTTGCGCTTGCCCAATCGCTCGGAAATCAGGACGCCGGCCTGTTCCAGCATCCCGTCGCCAATGACAATGTCGTAGCTGCGTGCACCCAGC
>DEIT01000014.1:10136-17240 GCA_002352635.1 Hyphomicrobiaceae bacterium UBA2767
GTTCTCATCCAGCGCGTCGACAATCTCTGCGACGATAATCTCATGAGGCACGTCGCGGCTTATGACCGTTATATCGGCGCCGGCATAAACTGGATAGCGCTCATCCATCAGCCGTTTCATGACCGCTTCGGGGTCGTCGGTCTTGAGCAGCGGCCTGTGATCACGCCGGACAACCCTCTCCATCAGCACCTTCAATTCGCCCTTCAGCCAAACGGAGATCCCGGATTCGGATATCAGGCTACGGGTTTCATCATCCATATAGGCACCGCCGCCGGTTGCAAGTACCTGCGGACCATCGCTAAGCAGCCGGGCAATGACACGCCGTTCACCATTGCGAAAATAGGCTTCTCCGTGATCAGTGAAGATTTCCGAAATTGTCTTGCCGGCGGCACGCTCGATTTCTGTATCAGCGTCCACGAACTTCAGACCGAGGCGGGTTGCGACCCGGCGACCAACAGCAGTCTTGCCCGCACCCATCAGGCCGATCAGGACAATGCTCCTTGAGTCCAGGCGGTTTTTTATCTCTTTGAACCTGGTTTCGTTCTCTGCACGCTTTCGTGTTTGCATTCTCGACGGCATGCTGCCCCTATATCCCTTTGGCCCGTTTTTCGGCAAAGCTACGATGTGCGGGTTGCAATAACACCGCAACGTCTTCTACCCTGCCGTGCAGAGAGCGCCTCTCACGCGAATGCGTGAGGCCCCGTGGCGGCGGGTTTCTGACTATGTGGTATCTCGGTTGCGGGGAAACAATCGTAAATCTACAGCGGTGAATAACTTATAAATGCCAAGCTTATTCAGATTCTTGTTCGTTTTGATGATTCTCGGCGGCATGGGCGGCGGTGGATTGTACGTTCTGGCTACCTATTTTGAGCCCGAACAGAAGGAAATCAGTAAGCCGCTGCGTAACGTTAAGCTGAAGAACAATTGAACCGGCCGGACGGCCGATTGGCCTGGATGGTTTGTTTCGGGCCGCAATAGGTTTTCATGGGCGAATCCGACGCGACATCGGCGGGTGCCATTGTGCCCCATTTGGACACATTTCTGGAAATGTTGAGCGCGGAGCGAGGCGCAGCCGTCAATACGCTTGAAGCCTATAGGCGTGATCTGGAGGATTTTCTGAACCTGGTAGCGGCGCACGGCCGGGGCGCGGTTACTGCGACATCAGAAGACATTCTTTCATATCTTCAGGTGCTTTCGGAGCGCGGTCTTGCCGCATCGTCGTGCGCACGAAAACTCTCCGCGCTACGCCAATTCTTCCGGTTTCTCTACGCTGAGGGCCTGCGCGATGACGACCCGGCGGCATCGGTAGACAGCCCCAGGCCGGCGCGACCGCTACCCAAAATTCTGAGCGTCGCAGATGTGGACTTGCTGCTCGAAAAAGCGCAGCAGCGCGCGGATGTCGCCCGCGGTCCCAAGCGCCTAAAGGCGCTCCGGTTTCATTGTCTGATGGAAATTCTTTATGCATCGGGCCTGCGCGTCACCGAGTTGGTTTCTCTGTCGCGTACTGCGCTCAGGCAGGGTGAGAGGGTCATCATGGTGCGCGGCAAAGGCGGACGCGAACGGCTTGTCCCGCTGACTGAGAAGGCGGCGTCTGCTCATGCAGCCTATAGTCAGGCACTGGTGGAAGAAGGCGGCATTCCGGCGCGATCTGCATGGTTGTTTCCATCCCGTGCAAGACAAGGGCACCTGACCCGCCAGCGATTTACACAGGAACTAAAAGAACTGGCACGCGAGGTCGGTCTCAATGCGGGGACAATTTCCCCTCACGTGCTGCGCCATGCGTTTGCAAGCCACCTGCTTGAGCGGGGCGCGGATTTGAAATCTGTTCAACAACTTTTAGGGCACGCGGATATTTCAACCACGCAAATCTATACCCATGTACTGGAGGAGCGGCTTCGGACGCTCGTGAACCAGCATCATCCTCTGGCGCAGGCAGCGAACAAGAGGTAGGCGACGATACAATTCGATTGCCATGTGCATAACTGGTAACCAGAGCGGCAAAGACTTGTCATTCAACCGCCACAATTGGATTATGGATACCAGTCGCAGTTGAAACCCTCGTCGTCGAACGTGTGGGAGTGAGTTGGGAAGTGAATATCATGCGGACCTATCTCGATTTCGAGAAAACTATTGCTGAGATTGAAACCAAGGTCGCCGAGTTGCGCGCGCTCACCGGTGGGGAAAGCGACGGCGTTTCCATTTCAGACGAGATTGCCAAGCTCGAAGCCAAGGCCAATGATGCGCTTCAGTCCACTTACGCCAAGCTCAGTCCATGGCAAAAGACCCAAGTTGCGCGCCATCCCCAGCGACCGCACTGCATGGACTACATCGATACTCTCCTTGAAGAGTTCACGCCGCTCGCAGGCGATCGTTATTTTGCCGAAGACCATGCTTTGACCGGCGGGCTTGGCCGATTCCAGGGGCGTCCCGTCATGGTGATAGGACAGGAAAAAGGCTCTGATACTGAAAGCCGTCTCAAACACAATTTCGGCATGGCGCGCCCGGAAGGGTATCGAAAAGCCATTCGACTCATGGAACTGGCCAGTAGGTTCAATGTTCCTGTTGTCTCGCTTGTTGATTCGGCTGGTGCTTATCCCGGCATCGGCGCAGAAGAACGCGGTCAGGCGGAAGCCATCGCTCGTTCGATCGAGTGCTGCCTGAATCTGCGCGTGCCAATTGTTGCCGCTGTGATCGGCGAGGGCGGATCCGGTGGTGCTGTTGCCATTGCCACCGCGGACCGGGTGATCATGCTGGAGCATTCCATATACACCGTGGCCTCGCCGGAGGCAGCTGCTTCAATTCTGTGGCACGACTCATCTCGGGCCAAGGACGCAGCTACAAACATGAAGATTACCGCACAGGATTTGCAGGAATTTGGGATAATCGACGATATTGTGCCCGAGCCGTTAGGCGGCGCGCATCGCGATCCCAAACGCACCATCGCCGATACGGGCGATGCGCTGGCTTCAGCAATTTCCGAATTTGATAGGATGACCGGTGATGAAATTCGTGCCGGCCGGCGTCGTAAATATCTCGCAATTGGCGAAAATTCTTAGTTCCAACTGCCTTGCGTCCGGTATTCGGGTGTGTGCGATTGGGATGGCAATCTTGCGGCAAATAGGGTCGCGCCCCACTACCGACAATTTTTCATCCAAGTTTCGGGGGTAGCGGCGACAAATCACGATACGAATCGCCTCAAATGTATAGGATTGATGTGCGGGTCCTGACGGAGAGCCATACATGAGTAAGAGCGATGCAATCGACTCACCGCAAATTTCCCTGGGCGGTGCAGTGAAGCGCAAAGGATGGCAGCGGATCTTGTTGTATCCGACGGTCCTTGGTGCGTTGATCGGTGCCGTTCCCACCGGCCTCGATTATTACAAGGCGTTTGTCTACGACATCGATTTTCAGAACGTGAAACACGCTGAGGAACAACAACGGCTGTGGGTGAAGAATTTTTCCTGCGCTCAGAACATCTCCTATCAGCAGGTGAAAACGGCGAAGAACACCCTCGTGCAGGTCGGCGCCTGTGCCAATGGCGATGTGCTGATCGAGGTCGTACCCTCAAAAGGCAACCGCGTCCTTGAATGGATTTCGTTGGAGCGGCTGCAGACCGCGTCCACCGTTTCATCCATGTCGCTGATTGGCAGCGCAAGAGCGGCGGTATCGCAAAACCCTGTATCAAAAAAGCATGAAAACGACATGACCCGTGTTGCCCAGGGCACCACGATCAAGTGTCAGAAAATGCAGGGTAAAACCAAAATCATCCGTATCGTGCAGGAAGGCAGTAAATGCTTTCGTGAGGAAATTTCAGTCATGAAGGGTTCAGTGCAGAACCGGACGCCGGTACCCTGTTCCACCTCATGTGGCTGAGCCCACTTGATATCTAGGGCATGGGTCGGATTTGTATCTGAAATTCAAGACGTTCGTTTCTGTTGCGTTAGGCATAAGTTCATTTTTTGGGTCAGATCGCGCTTTTTCGATGAGAAATCACACATTTCGCCTCATTTTGCCCCGCAAATGACCCTATATCGGCCAAATACCAGCCGATCAGCTCACTATAATGTGGATTGCATGTGAGTCGTTGATAACGTCACAAAAGGTTTCAAGTTCCGGTAACTTCGTATTAACCTGTCCTATTGGATGGTAACGGTGTGCGTAAGGGGCACTACGTATGGATCTATCCATAAAACGATCATTGCTGATCGCGGCCGTTGTCGGCGTGGGTCTTTCTGGCTGTAGCCAGGTTGTACCGCCGCATCTGAAGCCGATTCCGCCGGAAGCGAAAGCTCTTCTCGCGAAGAAGGGTATGCGCGAGGATGCGCCCATTTTCGTCCGCATTTTCAAGGAAGAGAATGAACTTGAAATTTGGAAGGCCAAAGCCGATGGCCGCTTCCATCACTTCAAGACCTATCCGATCTGCAACTACTCGGGAGGCCTTGGCCCCAAATTCAAGCAGGGAGACAAGCAGTCACCGGAGGGCTTCTACAAGGTGTCCGCCAAACAGATGAACCCGAACAGTTCGTATCATCTGTCATTCAATCTCGGCTATCCGAATGCCTTCGATAAATCGCACAAGCGCACCGGGAACTATCTGATGGTGCATGGCGACTGCAAGTCGGCGGGCTGCTATGCGATGACTGATGCGCTGATCGAGGAAATTTACGCGTTTGCACGTGAGGCCTTTTCGGGTGGACAGAAGGCATTCGATGTTCATGCCTACCCGTTCCGCATGACGAACGGCAACATGCAGCGCCATGTCAAAAACAAGCATTACGCGTTTTGGCGCAACAACCTCTATCAAGGCTATAGGGATTTCGAAAACGTCAAATTGCCGCCCAAGGTCGATGTTTGCGAACGGCGCTATCTGGTGAATGTGGGCTTCACGAACGGCCAGAAGCCAACTGATCCGACCGCGGCATGTCCAACGTATCAACGCTTGCCCGTAGAGGCGATTCCGCGTCCGCCCATGTTCCAGGAAGCGAAGAGGAAGGCTCCCATGTCTCCGCTGCCTCAGAAGCAGGCTTCGGCCTCTCCTGCACCAAGTGCGGCAGCTCAAGCTTCAGTCGGAAGCGGCTCAACCTTCGGTTTCGCACCGGCCAAGCCGTCGGTCGCGGGTTTTGCCTTCCGCTTGAATTCCACCCTCAGCCGCTAGACCACCAACTCGTCCGTGGGGTCACGGGCTAAAACGGCCAGACAATCAGAAGCATGGGGACAGAGACCGCGATCACAATGATCTCCAGCGGCAAGCCCATGCGCCAATAGTCACCGAAATTGTAGCCGCCGGGGCCCATAATCAGAGTGTTGTTCTTGTGGCCGATGGGCGTGAGGAACGCGCATGATGCGGCTATAGCAACCGCCATCAGAAACGGGTCCGGGCTGACATTCAACTTATCGGCAATCGTGACTGCGACGGGTGCTGCAATCAGGGCGGTGGCGGTGTTGTTCAGTATGTCTGACAGGGTCATGGTCACGACCATCAGAATTGTCAGAACGACGGCGGGAGACGCACCGCTGCTAATTGTAACGATCGCATTGGCTATGAGAGCGGTGCCGCCGGTTTCCTGCAATGCGTTGCCAATCGGTATGAGCGAGCCGAGCAGCACGATCACCGGCCATTCAATGGAAGTGTAGAGTTCGCGCGTGGGTACGATGTTGAGCAGCGTCAGCGCGACACAAGCGCCAGCCAGTGCGATAGGGAGATAGACTATTTCCAGGCTGGCAAGCACGATCGCGAGTGCAAAGATGCCGACGGCGAGCCATGCCGTTTCGCGTTTGATGACCTGCAGGCCACGTTCAGCGAGGGGCAATGCGCCAAGCCAGTCGACTATTTCGTTCAAACGGTCGTTGGCCCCATACAGAAGCAGGACATCCCCAGGGAGAATTTCGAGCTGCCGGACGCGGCCCTGGAATTTCTTTCCCTGGCGGGAGACCCCTAAGAGCGTCACGCCATGACGATAGAGCAGGCGTATATCACTTGCTGATCGCCTGGCGATGCGTGAGCTTTCAGAAACCACCACTTCGATGAGGGCCGTATCAGCGGTACCAACCAGGCTGCCATGCTTCTCCTCGCCGACATATTCCAGCCCAAGCGCGCCCACCAATTCCTCGATCGAATTCGGGTTGGCTTCAACAACGAAAATATCGCCTTTGCGGACAATTTCGCGGCGAGCCTGTCCGGGCAACCTTTTGCCCCGGCGAATGATGCCGAGGATCGCAGCATCAGCCTCCTCGACCAATTCATCGAGTTCGCGCACCCGTTTGCCTATCGTGGATGAGCCCTGTTTGACACGGATCTCTGCAACATACTCGCCGATTTCGAACAGCTCAGCGGCGCTGTCGTGTTCGCTACGTGCAGCTGGAATAAGCCGCCAACCGACAAGTGCGACGAACAGGACGCCCGCGGTGGCGGCAACGATGCCAACGGGTGCGAAATCGAACATCTTGAAAGAGGCTCCGAGCTCCTGTTCGCGAAAGCTGGCGATGATGATGTTGGGTGGCGTGCCAATGAGTGTCACCAGCCCGCCGAGAATGGTGGCGAATGAAAGCGGCATGAGGGTGAGGGCCGGGGAGCGTCCTGCCTTGGAGGCCGTCTGAATATCTATCGGCATGAGAAGGGCCAGTGCGCCTACATTGTTCATCACTGCGGACAGAGCAGCGCCCACGCCAGACATAATGCCGATATGGGTGGAAACTGAGCGTGATGTATCGACTACGTGCCGCGCGACAATCTCGATTGCGCCAGAATTCACCAGACCACGGCTTACGACCAGCACAAGGGCGATGATGATCACGGCCGGATGGCCGAATCCCGCAAACGCCTCCTGCTGATTGACGACGCCGAGGGCAACCGCGATGACCAGGGCACCAAAGGCGACCACGTCATAGCGGATGCGCCCCCAAAGCAGCATGGCGAATACCGCAGCAAGAAGCGTGAACAGGATAATCTGATCGTTTGTCATGAGCACGCCCCAACGGAAAGATGTGCAACCGAATAGCCGGAAAGTCTGTCCTTATCCAGTTTCTTCAGTCAGGCGGGACCTAGAACTGTCCGTGGCAGTGCTTGAATTTCTTACCGGAGCCGCATGGGCAGGGTGAATTGCG
>DEIT01000014.1:17372-27333 GCA_002352635.1 Hyphomicrobiaceae bacterium UBA2767
CAGCTCGGCTTGTTCGTCAGGGGCCGGGCGGACATGGGCGAGCTGACCGGTTACAGCCTGGCGCAGTTCGCCCAGCAATGCCTCGAACAGAGTGAAGCCTTCTGTCTTGTATTCATTCAGCGGATCACGCTGGCCATAACCGCGCAGTCCGATGACTTGCCGGAGATGCTCCAGTGTCACCAAATGTTCGCGCCACAGGTGATCGAGCGTTTGCAGGAGGACAGCCTTCTCCACCTGCCGCATGGTGTCCGGGCCGAACTGTGAAGCAATCTCCTCGGCAACCTTGTCGGTTTCGGCGATCAGGCGCTCGCGGATTTCTTCATCGGCTATGCCTTCCTCCGCTGCCCAGTCCTTGACCGGCAGCTTGATGTCAAAGGTCTCGTCAATGGCACCCGCAAGCCCTTCCGCGTCCCATTCTTCCGCATAGGCTTTTTCCGGAATGTAACGTGTGACGAATTCTTCGACCACCTCATGGCGCATGTCGGTAATCGTGTCTTCCACCTCGGCGTCGCCCATGAGTTCGAGGCGTTGCTCGAAAATGACCTTACGTTGATCATTCATCACGTCGTCGAACTTGAGAATGTGTTTTCGTGCGTCGAAGTTGCGTGCCTCGACTTTTTGCTGTGCCTTCTCAAGCGCCTTGTTGATCCACGGATGGACGATAGCCTCGCCTTCCTCCAGGCCAAGCTTTTGCAGCATGCCGTCCATGCGGTCCGACCCGAAGATGCGCATCAGATCGTCGTCGAGCGAGAGGAAGAACTTCGAATGGCCCGGGTCCCCTTGACGCCCGGAACGTCCGCGCAGCTGGTTGTCGATGCGCCGGCTTTCATGACGCTCCGTACCGACGACGTAAAGCCCGCCCGCATCGAGCGCGATCTGCTTTTTCTTTTCGACATCCACCTCGATCTTCTTGCGCTGGGCGTCGATCTGCTTCTGGGTCGGTATTTTGCCCTTGGCTTCCTGTTCGGCAGTCCAATTTTCGATCAGCATGTCGAGGTTGCCGCCAAGCTGAATGTCAGTGCCGCGTCCGGCCATATTCGTCGCAATGGTTATGGCGCCAGGCACACCGGCCTGAGCAATGATGTGCGCTTCCTGCTCATGATATCGGGCGTTCAGGACTTGGATGTCCTTGACCTTTTCCTTGCGCATCAGAGCGGCAAGGTGCTCGGATTTCTCAATCGAAGTCGTGCCGACCAGAATAGGTTGTTTGCGTTCCCGGCAATCCTTGATGAGCTCGATGATGGCTCCGTATTTTTCGTCCGCCGTACGGTAGACCTCATCATGGTCGTCAATCCGGACCATGTCCTGGTTGGTTGGAATTTCCAGAACGTCGAGCCCGTAGATGTCCATGAACTCATCCGCTTCTGTCACGGCGGTACCGGTCATGCCTGCGAGTTTTTCATAAAGGCGGAAATAGTTCTGGAAGGTAATCGACGCCATGGTCTGGTTTTCAGGCTGGATGGTGACGTGTTCCTTTGCTTCCAGTGCCTGGTGCAGGCCTTCGGAGTAGCGTCGGCCTTCCATCATGCGGCCGGTGAACTCGTCGATAATCACCACCTGGTCGTTTTTGACGATGTAGTCTTTGTCACGCTGAAACAGCTTATGCGCGCGCAGCGCCTGGTTCACGTGATGGACAACGGTCACATTTTCCACGTCGTATAGGGAATCGCCTTTGAGCAGGTCTTTTTCCGCCAGCAATTTTTCGACGTGCTCGTTGCCCACCTCCGTTAGCGTAACGGTCTTCATTTTTTCGTCGATGTCGCAGTCTTCATCGACAAGGTCCGGGATGAGCGTATCGATGGTGTTGTAAAGGTCGGAGCGGTCTTCGATCGGTCCCGATATGATGAGCGGTGTGCGTGCTTCGTCGACCAAAATCGAGTCGACTTCGTCGACAATGGCGAAGGTGTGTCCTCGCTGCACCATATCGTCGGCGCTGTACTTCATATTGTCGCGCAAATAGTCGAAGCCGAATTCGTTGTTGGTTCCATATGTGACATCACAGGCATATTGCTGCTGACGTTCCTCGTCGGCGAGATCATGCACAATGCAACCGGCGCTGAGGCCCAGAAACTCATAGATCGAACTCATCCAGGCGGCATCACGCCTGGCGAGATAATCGTTCACCGTTACAACGTGAACTCCATTCCCAGCCAATGCGTTCAGGTAAACCGGAAGAGTGGCCACCAGCGTCTTGCCTTCGCCGGTTTTCATTTCCGCAATGTTCCCGTCATGCAGAACCATGCCGCCAATAAGCTGCACATCGAAATGACGCTGGCCCAAGGTGCGTTTCGCCGCTTCGCGCACGGTTGCAAATGCAGGGATCAATAAATCGTCGAGCGATGCACCATCCGCAACCTGCTTGCGGAATTCATCCGTACGGGCCTTCAAATCCTTGTCGGAAAGCTTCTCCAGCTCACCTTCAAGGGCATTGATGGCCTCGACATTGGCGTCGTAGGACTTCAGCTTGCGTTCGTTGGACGATCCGAACACTTTGCTGGCAATTGCGCCAAGAGAAACCATGTGAATTCCTTCAAACTTTCAACAATGAGGTCCATTTGGACCATTTTCATGGGCCGGCCATAATTTCCGGGCAATACATACCAAATTTTCCCGAACAAAACTGTTCATGTTGCAAATGAACATGGGCTGCATCGTACGGGAATTTTTCCGGGCTAGCCCAATGCTACAAAAATGTAAGTACCGGCCAGTCCGATTGAGAGATAAGAAGGCCCTGTCGCCTTGTCAACGCGGCGGTTAGGACGAACTTAACTCCCAAGCAAATTGCCGTGATCGGATGCAAACGCCGCTTGGCTTTTTTTATCCGCAAACGGTATGAAAGCGTAACACTGAAATCGATTGTCAGGAGACACCTCGAAAATTCGGCAAATTGGTGCCTCCCCGCATCTCTCCAGCAACGAAGGATTGTATCCGTGAAAACCGTTAAAACAATGACAGCCGCAGTTGGCATCGCGATGATGCTGTCCGGCGCTGCGTTCGCAGACAGCAAGGTCGTGGCAAAGGTCAATGGTGTGGAAATCACCGAAAAGGACATCGATCTTGCCCGCGCTGAGGTTGGTGATCAACTTGCCAATATTCCAGCCAAGGATCGTCGTCGTGATCTTCTGCTCTATCTCATTGAGAACCAGTTGCTTGCAGATGCGGCCAAGAAGGAAAAGCTCGATCAGGGCCCCAAATCAGAGGAGCTGATGAAATACTATCAGCGCCGGGCACTGCACGATGCATACTTCAACGACAAGATCCGGGAAGCGGTTACCGACGAGCAGCTGAAAAAAATATATGATACCGAAGTCGCCAAGGTAAAACCGCAGACAGAATTCAATGCACGGCACATTCTGGTCAAGACAGAGGAAGATGCGCACGACATTGTCGAAAGGCTTAATCGCGGCTCCGACTTTGCGGAACTGGCGAAGGAGAAGTCGACGGGACCGAGTGGCGCACAGGGTGGTGATCTCGGATATTTCGCCAAGGGCCGGATGGTGCCGGAGTTCGAGGCGGCAGTGCTCAAGCTTAAAAAGGGCGACGTCTCCGATCCGGTCAAGACTCAGTTTGGATGGCATGTCATCAAGCTTGAGGATATTCGCGAGAGCAAGCCGCCGGCATTCGACGACGTGAAGGATGGGTTGAAATCGGGCCTCGTGCGCCAAAAGGCGGTCGAAGTAATTGGAGGCCTGCGCAAGGGTGCGGAGATTGACATCCTTGATGAAGACGTGAAAAAGGCTATCGAGAACGCCCAACAACGCGGCAGTTTCGCTCAGTAGGATTTCCGTTTCTGAGAGGTGCTGTTCAAGGCTTTGGGCAGCACCAACAGGCCCAGATACGGAATCCGAACGTGTCGGTATCACCCTTTGCACCCAAGTCACTTCCTAAACTGCCGCCAGTAGATGGCGTGCGGATAGCCTCCTGCGAGGCGGGTATCCGCTACACGGGTCGCATGGATTTGACGCTGGTGGCGTTTGAGCCGCAGGCGGTTGCTGCTGGCGTGTTCACCCGATCGAAAACTGCCGCCGCGCCCGTGGAGTGGTGCCGGGAGCATATCGCGCAAGGTGTAGCGCGTGCGCTGGTGGTAAACGCGGGCAATGCCAATGCGTTTACCGGTATGAAGGGCAGGGACGCTGTTGGACTGACCGCCAAGGCGACAGCAGCATTGGTTGGGTGCCGACAGGAAGAGGTTTTTATCGCTTCGACGGGAGTAATCGGCGAGGCACTGGATCCGGAAAAGTTCACAGACAAACTCGATGATTTGGTAGGACGCCTGGATCCAGCACCGTGGGAAGACGCGGCCCGTGCCATCATGACGACGGATACCTTTCCCAAACTTGCAACCCGCACGGTCCAGATTGATGGGATAGACGTCGTCGTCAACGGCATTGCCAAAGGGTCTGGCATGATCGCGCCGGATATGGCGACAATGCTGGCGTTTGTGTTCACTGATGCGCCACTGACACAACAAGCAGCACAAACCATGTGTGAGCAGGGTGTTGAAGACACATTCAATGCCATAACTGTTGACGGTGATACGTCCACCAACGACACGGTCATGTTGTTTGCGACCGGTGCCGCAGGAGCGCGTGGCGTGAGTGAGATTTCGGAAACAGGCGATGCTGGCGGCGTCGCTCTGGCCGGCGCAATTGAGGATGTGTTGCGTGATCTTGCTCATCAGGTCGTCAAAGATGGCGAGGGAGCAAGCAAATTTGTATCGATCACGGTCGAGGGTGCAGAAAGCAAGAATGCAGCCCGCCGGATCGCGTTTTCAATCGCAAACTCCCCACTGATCAAAACGGCATTTGCCGGCGAAGACCCGAACTGGGGGCGCATCGTTATGGCAGTCGGCAAGGCCGGCGAGGCGGCAGACAGGGACAAGATATCCATCTGGTTTGGGGATATTCGAGTGGCAATAGACGGTGAGGTCGATCCTGACTATGTCGAGGCTGAAGCCGCCACCTATATGAAGCGCGCTGAACTGGATGTTCGTGTTGATGTTGGGGTTGGCGCTGCATCAGCGCGTGTATGGACCTGCGACCTGACGTCGGAATATATCGCCATTAATGCGGACTACCGGAGTTAGTCGCAAAAAAAATGCCCCTGTGTGTCCTTTCTTGTTCATTGCTTCTCAACCTTGCTAAAAAATTGTTTGTCATCGGTAGCCCTGTCTTAACCCCGTTTCGCTAGGCTGAAGGAACAATAGTGCCAAAGCCGATTTCGCTCGTTGTGGCCTGTGCGCTGGTCGATGAGGACAACCGCGTCCTTGTTGCGAAACGGCCGAAGTACAAGCACATGGGCGGATTATGGGAATTCCCCGGAGGAAAAGTTGACCCGGGCGAGTTGCCGGAGGACGCGCTGATCCGAGAATTGGCAGAGGAACTTGGAATTGACGTGACACGAAGCTGTCTTGCGCCGCTGACTTTTGCAAGCCACAGCTACGAGGAGTTCCATTTGCTGATGCCACTTTATGTCTGCCGTACATGGGACGGCGAAATGGAGCCGAAAGAAGGACAGGAACTGGTGTGGGTTCGTCCCAACCGGTTGAGCGACTACGACATGCCACCGGCGGACGAACCGCTAAAGGCGATATTAAGGGACCTGCTGTGAACAACTGCAGTCCCGGCACGGACTGGAGGTCACGCCAATGACAAAAAGAATCTCTGTTCCCAATTCCATCTTCAGTTTTTTGGGCGCTTTTGCTCAGGACCGCGCGGGTGCGACCCTAATCGAATACGCCCTCATCGCAAGCGGGATCAGTATCGCGATCGCATTGGTTGTATTTAATGTGGGCTCCAGCGTGGATGGTTTATTCCAGCTGGTCGTTGACTCCTTCTAGGCAGGTAATGCGCGTTTAAGGACTATTATCGAACGGATCTGCCTTTTCACCAGTGGAAAGTTCATCTGTATTGAGCGCGTCGGCGAGCCGTGCTTTGGCGCTTCCCGGTTTCAGCGGCTTCGGCTGCGAGGCATCAGGCGCCCAGCCAGTTAGATGAATGGTTTCAAATGTGGCGGTGATCCGCCCTTCTGAAACTGAGAAATTCTCGGAATAAATCTCCGCCGCGCGTAGAAACACGCTTCGTTTGAGTGGTTGTCGCCGTCGTTCCAAAAGCACGTTGCTGGCACCCATTGCTCTGATATCCCGCATCAGATCAAACATCGAACCATATGTGACCTCGACACTATCGGCGTCGGTCACGGGCAAAGCGAATCCGGCCCGCTGAAGCAATCCCCCGCAGTCCCTGACATCTGCAAAAGGTGCAACCCGTGGGCTGACGCCTCCGTCGATTTCCTCTTCTGCGCGGGCCAGTGCGAACCGCAATTCTTTCAGTGTCTGACCGCCCAGGATCGCGCCGAGCAACAACCCGTCCGGTTTGAGCGCACGGCGAATTTGGACGAGGGCGCCGGGTAGGTCGTTCACATGGTGCAACGAGAGTCCGGAGACAACGAGATCAAGGCATCCTGCTTTGAACGGAAGTGCTTCCTCATCACACACGAGTTTTATGCCGGAACATTGCACGACCATAGCCATGCATGGGTCGCCACTGAGAACGGTTTCAACCCGATCATCATCGCGCAAGATGTCGCTTAGAACGCCGTGATGGGAGCCCAAATTGAGGGCCAGCGGAAATTCCCGCGTTATCGATTGAAGGCGGGCAATGATATCTTCGGCGGCACGCCGCAGCAGAAACTCCGCCGATTTGATTTCTGTCGCGATGCGCGTTCGCCGCATTAAAAGCAACTGTCTGTCGAATATCGCTTGGCTCATGTCGATCAAGGACTTCATCGGTTCCCGCTGGTGCAGTACTGTCGGACCTCTCTGGTGCGCCGTGTGCTTACGACATACCATAGCATCCTGATTGGAGTGCCAAGGGGCATAGCGCGGTATCAGAAAATGACTGGCGAAGTTACGCAGACAACAGATCGAGAACAGGTGGTCGGTGCCGGATGGTCAATTGGCGCGATCCTGCAAAAGTCGGGGCGTATGCTCGCTGATATTGTCCTGCCACCACTCTGCCTTGCGTGCCGCCTGCCGGTCCAGGGTCACGGCGGCCTGTGCGCGGCATGTTGGCGCGAAGTCGATTTTATCGAGCCGCCGCGCTGTGATCGGCTTGGCATTCCGCTACCCTATCCTGCGGGCGGAATTATCGTTTCTGCGGCAGCCCTTGCCAGCCCGCCCGACTATGGGCGAGCGCGGCCGGTGGCACGGTATGACGGCGTGATGCGCAATCTCATTCACGATCTCAAATACCGCGACAGGCACGAGGGTGTGAAATTGTTCGCCGGCTGGATGGGCCATTCGGGTTCGGACGTGTTGAAAGGTGCCGATGTGCTTGTGCCAGTACCCCTCGCACGGGTGCGGCTATGGGGACGAAGGTTCAACCAGGCTGCACTGCTGTCACGGGCTCTTTCGGGACTGAGCGGCATTCCAGAAGCCCCCTTGGCCCTGCACCGTGTGCGGCGCACCGCGACCCAGGTCGGGCTCACTCCGGAACAGCGTCGGCGCAATGTAGCAGGGGCATTTCGCGTGCCCGAGGGCAAGGAAGTGGAAATCGCCGACAAGAATGTGGTGCTCATCGACGATGTGATCACCACAGGCGCCACGGTGAACGCCTGTGCAAAAATTCTGAAGCGGGCGGGAGCAAGCCGCGTCGATGTAGTGGCGCTTGGACGCGTGGTCGATCCGTTGACGCCACGGCTCTAGCGCAGTATCGGCTAGTAAGGTGACAGGGAACAAGAAAGCGCGATGACTGAAGGAGCTGAAACATTCCGAGCCGCATTGGTGCAAATGCGCAGCGAGAGCGCGGTTGAGCCGAACCTCGATGCAGCGGAGAATGCTATACGCATGGCAGCGGAAGGCGGTGCGCTTTATGTCCAAACGCCTGAAAACACCACGCTCATGGTCCTTAAGACACGAGAGCTGTTTGAAAGGACGCTGGTCGAGCAGGACAATCCGGCAGTTGAGCGGTTTTCGGCGTTAGCGGTTGAACTCGGGATCTGGCTTCACATCGGCTCGATGGCGATAAAACTGTCTGACATCAAGGTTGCAAACCGTTCGTTCCTGTTTACTCCCGCGGGCGAGATCGCGGCGCGCTACGACAAGATTCATATGTTCGATGTTGATCTGCCGAATGGGGAATCGTATCGCGAATCAAAGAATTACCAGCCGGGCGACAAAGCTGTGTTGGCAGACCTGCCGTGGGGCCGGCTGGGATTGACGACCTGTTATGATTTGCGCTTTCCCGCTCTTTATCGCGCCTTGGCGAAGGCCGGCGCGCAATTCATCACCGTGCCGTCAGCATTCACCAGGCAGACTGGAGAGGCGCACTGGCACGTGCTGTTGCGCGCTCGCGCGATCGAAACTGGCACATATATTCTCGCGGCCGCGCAGGGCGGCGATCACGATATGGGTCGGGCCACTTTCGGACATTCGATAATCATTTCACCCTGGGGCGAGATTGTCAGTGAGGCTGGCGTCGATCCTGATGTGATTTTTGCTGACATCGATACCGCCAGGGTTGCTGATGCGCGTGCCCGAATACCCTCGCTGCTGCACGATCGGGCCTACGAGTTACCCACCGGTACTGACGTTGTCTCGATCAAGGAGGCGTCATGATCCGCTATCAGTTGAGCTGCGCGGAGGACCACGCATTCGAAGCATGGTTCGCAAGTTCATCAGCCTATGATGATCAGGCAAAGCGAAACCTGGTCTCCTGTCCACACTGTGGCTCGACCAAAGTTTCAAAAGCACTGATGGCACCCAACATCGCCCGCGGGGTCGGATCGGACAAAGCGCAGAGGGAGATAGTGGAGATGGTTCGCCACGCGCGGGACCATGTTATGAAGTTATCGGAGAATGTGGGCGATAAATTTGCCGACGAAGCACGGAAGATCCATCGGGACGAAACCAAGCCGCGCAGCATTTATGGCAGTGCGACAGTGGATGAGGCGGAGTCGCTGAAAGACGAGGGAGTGGAATTCCATCCCCTGCCGGTGCTACCGGAAGATCATAACTGAAGCCGCGCCGGGAGCACCTCATGGTTGCCAACAAGAATGAAACGCTTCTGTTCTTTCCGACTGTCGTGCGGGAGGTTCAAATTGCGGACTCCGAAAAACTGAACGAGCAGATCGATGTCGGGATCGAACGTATTCGCAAGAGCGAGCCTAACTCGCTTCCCGAGACATGGAGCTGCGATCTCTATACGACGATCGGAAGTCCAACCACCTTGCTTCAGCACAAGGAATTCGAGCCGTTGCGTGAGGTGATCATGCGTGAAGCCAACGAGTTCGCCAATGCGCTTGAATTGGAAGTCGCCAGGTTTCCCCTGAAGTTCACCGAGTGCTGGCTCAATATTTATGGCGAGGGACACGCGCAGGAAGTCCATCACCATTCCAATGCAGTGATCAGCGGCATCTACTATTCGAAGGCTCCAGAGGGCAGTGGCGATCTGTTGATCCACTCGCCTTATATGGACATCATGCTCGACCCTCCGACACGCAAGCCGAACGGTCTTAATGTCAAAGTCATGCCGGTCACGCCGAAGGAAGGAAAAATGATTCTCTTCCAGAGCTTCGTGAAGCACTCGGTCAAACCGACCCGAGGCACCGCGGAGCGCATTTCGATTGCGTTCAATCTGACAATGTAGGCGAAGCTGTTTGGCTTCAGCGCGGGCGCGATGCCGCCATCAGATAGTTGACGTCGGTGTCGCGCGACAGCCGCCAGTCGCCGCCAAGCGGATCGAAAATCATGCCTTTGCGCGCGACTTCACTCAGTCCAGCCTGTTCACAGGCGCCTGAAAGCTCCGCAGGGGTCACGAAACGATCCCACCGGTGAGTTCCCACTGGAAGCCATCGCAACACAAATTCGGCGCCAACGATTGCCAGGGCATAGGATTTGAGTGTCCGATTTATGGTTGAAAGGAGCATCAGTCCGCCCGGCCGGACAAGCGCCGCGGCGACA
>DEIT01000014.1:27539-29875 GCA_002352635.1 Hyphomicrobiaceae bacterium UBA2767
CTTTGAACGGCCTCAGCTGCGTTGCATCGCGGTCGAAGTGGGTACAGAGCGCATCGCGGATGAAGGTCAATCGCACTGGATTGAGCGCGTGCAGCGGGCGAAACTTGCCCTTTGGGTCCCACCACTCATCCGCCATGGCGGCGAAGCGGGCAACCTCGGCGTCGTCCAGCGTGCTATCAATTACCGGCTGTGCGGTATCGGAATGTGCCGTGTTTGTCATAAGAACATTGGGCGGGTTTAGTGCATTGATTGTCAAGCGGGCTTCGCCTTTGTTGCAGGTGTGGAGCCAAGCGACTAAGAATACGCGCGAAATTCAATCAGAACGGTTCGGCGATTATCGCCGGCGTCTTGGTGAGACGGGCTATGGCACTGCTGGTGTTGAAATTTGGAGGAACGTCTGTCGCGGATCTCGAAAGGATCCGCGCGGCTGCTGCACACGTCAAGCGTGAAGTCGACGCCGGCAATCAGTGTGCCGTGGTGGTCTCGGCGATGGGACATCAGACGGATCAGCTTGTGACGTGGACGCGCGAGGCGGCATCGCTCCATGATGCGCGTGAATATGACGTAGTGGTTTCTTCTGGCGAACAGGTCACATGTGGCCTGCTTGCCATTGTGCTCCAGGCCATGGGTATTCCGGCGCGCTCCTGGCTTGGCTGGCAGATTCCCATCCGTACCGACGACGCCCACGGAGCAGCACGCATTCTCAATATCGAGACCGATGAACTTAAACAACGGCTGCAGCGCGGCGAAGTTGCTGTTGTGCCTGGATTTCAGGGTCTCAGTCCGGACAATCGTGTGACGACGCTTGGGCGTGGCGGGTCCGATACGAGCGCGGTGGCGCTTGCCGCGGCCCTTGGCGCGGAACGATGCGATATCTACACTGACGTGGATGGCATCTATACTGGTGACCCGCGTATCGTGCCGCAGGCGCGCCGTATGGAGAAAATCTCTTACGAAGAGATGCTGGAGACCGCTTCGCTCGGCGCCAAGGTGCTACAGACGCGGTCCGTTCAACTTGCGATGGTCCATCAGGTCCGACTGCTCGTGCGCTCGAGCTTCGAGCCGGCTGATGCGCTGCCTGCAGATGGAATACAAGCTGGGACGCTTGTTTGCGACGAGGATGAAATTGTGGAACAGCAGGTTGTAAGCGGTATTGCCTACACCAAGGATGAGGCAAAGGTCACACTGATACGTGTTGAGGACAAGCCGGGCGTTGCCGCTCGCGTGTTTGGTCCACTCGCGGATGCGAATATCAATGTCGATATGATTGTCCAGAATGTATCTGGAGACGGGCAGACAACGGATCTGACTTTCACAGTGGCCGCGGTTGATCTGGAACGTGCGCTTGAAGTCATCAAGAGTGTGAAAGGCGAAATCGGATATGAGGACCTGCGCGGTTCAACCGATATCGTCAAGGTTTCAGTAATCGGAGTTGGCATGCGAAGTCATGCCGGCGTCGCGTCGCAGATGTTCAGGGCCTTGTCGGAAAAGGGTATCAACATCGAAGCGATTTCGACGTCTGAAATCAAGATCAGCGTGCTGATCGACGCGGCATATGCCGAACTTGCGGTTCGGACCTTGCATTCGCTGTACGGTCTGGACAGCGCCTGACTGGATACCCAGAGCCACGTTGAGGTGAAAAACGGTGTCCGGTGCAAATGAGCCCTGACACGGTGAGAGTGTCATGGGTAGCACAGAGACAGATTTCTGATGGCAGCAACGATTGGAGCACCGCGTGTTTTGCTCCGCCACCTGCGCCAAACGATGGCGCTACGGGAAGGCGGCGAGGCGAAGCTCGCCCGTATCGTGGTGGACATCGCCGCCAATATGGTCGCAGAGGTGTGTTCCATTTATTTACGCCGTCGCGATGAATCTATGGAGCTCGTGGCAACCGAGGGCCTCAATCCGGAGGCCGTGCACAACACCCACCTCGCGCGCGGCGAGGGTCTCGTTGGTCTCGTGGCCATGCAGGCGGAGGCCGTCAACCTTCCTGAAGCTCAGGACCACCCCTCATTTTCATATCGGCCGGAGACGGGCGAAGAAGTTTATCACTCGTTCCTGGGTGTGCCGGTCCTGCGGCAGGGGCAGGTTATCGGTGTGCTGACGGTTCAGAATCAAACCCAGCGACACTATTCGGAAGAGGAAGTTGAGGCCCTGCAGATCGTGGCGATGGTGCTCGCGGAAATGATCGCATCCAACCAGCTCGGCCCGTCGCGCGCGGGAAGTTCGGGTGCCCGACAGATAGCGAAGGGGGTTTCATTGTCTGACGGCATAGCGCTCGGCCAAGCTGTTCTGCATGTTCCGCGCGTCGCTGTCGACACGCTCATCGCCGATGA
>DEIT01000014.1:29885-31896 GCA_002352635.1 Hyphomicrobiaceae bacterium UBA2767
ATGCTGTCACGCGGCGATGTGGCACGCGCAGGTGAGCATCGCGACGTTCTTGAGGCGTATCGGATGTTTGCGCACGATCGGGGTTGGATCAGGCGTTTGAACGAGGCGGTTGCCACTGGTCTCACAGCCGAAGCCGCGGTTGCTAAAGTGCAGAACGACACCCGCGCCCGGGTGGTGAATCAAAGAGCAGCATACCTGCGGGAACGCTTTAATGATCTCAATGATCTGTCGAACCGTCTGCTGCGCATGTTGACGGGACGCACTACAGCGATCGATGAAGAATTGCCCGAGGATACCATCCTGGTGGCTCACACCATGGGCCCTGCCGAATTGTTGGACTATGACCGTGCGCGCATTCGCGGCGTCATTCTCGAAGAAGGCGGCCACGCGAGCCACGTGGCAATCGTTGCGCGGGCACTCGGGGTGCCAGCGATCGGACAAGCCGACGGGATATTGAATATGCTCGATACCGGCGATCCTCTCGTGGTGGATGCCGAAGCTGGAGAAGTTCATATCCGTCCGTCGTCCGATGTGGTTGCCGGATACAAGGACAAAAAACGATTCAAGGCCCAGCGTGAAGCCCGCTATGCCCAGTTGAAGGATCAGCCCGCGGTAACGAAAGACGGCGTTGAAATCGAACTTCTGATTAACGCAGGATTGTTGGTGGATCTGCCCCATCTGGAGGAGACCGGTGCTGCAGGTATCGGACTATTCAGAACCGAATTTCAGTTCATGATCGCGTCCACATTCCCACGTCCGGACGAGCAGCAAAAAATGTACGCACAGGTCCTGGATGCCGTTGGCGACAAACCTGTGGTGTTCCGCTCACTGGATATCGGTGGCGATAAGGTGTTGCCCTATCTGCGTTCAACCCAGGAAGAAAACCCTGCACTTGGTTGGCGCGCAATCCGAATGGCGCTCGACCGGCCTGCTCTCTTGCGCACCCAAATGCGCGCGCTCATGCGGGCTGCACAGGGCAGGGAGGTCCGGATCATGTTGCCCATGGTCTCCGACATCTCAGAGCTGAAGGCTGGGCGAGAGTTGATCGAAAAGGAAGTCCGGCATCTGGTGGTTCATGGTTATCCATTGCCAAAACGGTTGCTTGTGGGCGCCATGATTGAGGTGCCTGCACTCGTCTGGCAGTTAGACCGCCTGTTTCCGCTGGTTGATTTTGTTTCCGTCGGCAGCAACGATCTACTCCAGTTCCTGTTTGCGGCTGACCGTACCAACTTGCGCGTTTCGCAACGTTTCGATCCGTTGTCATGTCCCGTTTTGCGCATGTTGCGTGAAATTGCCTCATCAGCGCGCGCAAATGATGTGCCGCTGACACTTTGCGGTGAAATGGCCGGCCACCCGCTAGAGGCCATGGTGCTCGTCGCCCTGGGTTTTCGTTCGATTTCTATGGCGCCGTCTTCCATCGGTCCGGTCAAGGCCATGATACGGTCGCTTGACCTCTCCTCGGCTGAACTTTTCTTGCAAAACGCGATGGCCGATGACGCAAGCAATTTGCGCCATATGTTCAAAGACTTCGCCGTTGAACAGAGCGTTGAGGTCTGAAGTGGTGGATATTTCATGCATTGCAGCGAGCCTCTCGATTGGGTTTAATCATTAGTTGTAAATCGGGGGTGAGCCTTGGCGGGGAAAGCAACAGGCGCAAATGCTCCCGAATCTAGAAGCGGCAAAAAGGACTGATGGGGGATATGTCATCCCAGCCAAACGTACCTCCTGCGCTGTCTGTCAGCGGAGACGATGGGTCACGCGCACATATTCGATCGGCCGAGGAAATGCCGGCAGGTCATGACAGAGAACTGGCAATGATCTTCCAGGAGATGCGCCGGGCGACAGGCGTGTCCAGGGAGCGGATCGCAGGACGACTGGCCGTGCCGGTCGCGACGATCGATATTCTGGAAAACGGAAATCTTCTCGCTCTGCCTGACTGGCCCGAAGCAAGCCGCATTGTTACCGCCTACACGACCCAGCTTGGCCTTGACTCGCGGCCTATATTGCGCCG
>DEIT01000222.1:0-7810 GCA_002352635.1 Hyphomicrobiaceae bacterium UBA2767
AAATCTGCTCGGCCAGGATGTAGTCTGGATCAACCGGGAAGGACGCGGGCTCGGGCACAAGGGTTTTGGCGCCGAACTGGCTGTTCCCATGGCGACCTTCCCCACCATGGAAGCCTTTGTTTCTAAGCTGATGGGTTGATCAGTCTTTACCTGTGTCATCCCGCATAAGGCACAAACGCATAGCCTGATCCATCCTTCAGAACTTTTCCGGCGTTGGGAAAGCCGAAGTGGTATCCGGCAATACCGGCACCATCGGCAATGACCCGGTCAAACAGACTACGCCGCGTTTGCTCGGCGCGTTCGGGATCGGCGTCGAACGTTACCTGCCACCCGGGATTGGCAACAAACAATGCGGGTGTGATTGCAACATCACCGGCAACGATCAACTGCGCATCACCGGAGCTGACATGGTACGCGGTGTGACCGGGCGTGTGGCCGGGTGCCGAAAGACTGCGTATGCCGGGCACAACCTCCACATCCGAGGCAACACGTCTGACGTTCGGCCACTTCGGAAATGTTGCCTGAATACGCTGCACCAGCCCGTGCCACGGCTTGGGAAGCTTGGTGAAGACCTGCGGGTCGGTCCAGAAGGCAAACTCGGCCTCCGGCACTATGATCTCGGCATCGGGAAACACCTGAGCATTGGTCTCCTTTTCCATCATTCCGAAGATGTGGTCAGGGTGAAAATGCGAGATCAGGATTGTATCGATGTCTCCGGGCGCAACTCCCGCACCTGCCATGTTCTGTATCATCGTCCCGGCGGTGGGAACCCATTGGCCGCCGGTGCCGGGATCGATCAGAACCTTCTTGCCGGATGTCTCAAGCAGTGTTTGAGAGAATTCAATGGTGACGTGTTCCATGCTCAAACCGCCCTTGGAAAGAGCTTGTTTGGTTTCGGCAACACTCGCATTGCGAATGAAATCGTCCGCATGTTCCTTTTTCCAGACACCGTCATACAAGGCCGTGCACTTTATGTCGCCGATCGTGTAGCGATAGTAGCCGGTTTCTCTGGCACTGCCGGCCAACGACGGCAGCGCCATCATCGGCCCGCCAAACGTCATCGCGCCTGCCACTGTGGCGTTTCGCAGGAAATCGCGTCGAGTGAAGTCAATCATTGTCTCGTCTCCGTTTACAGTCCGATATCAGGGGATAGAGTGTTCAATGGGGCTTGTGGGCAATCGCGCAGATCGCGCCTGATTCAATTTCTGTGATGCCCGTTTGCGACAACCGTTCAAGCACACGTTCGCGGACCACGATACGCTCATCGGGCGTCATCTGCTCGATCAGCCCGCGAAAACCGGAACCCATGGCGATGGTCCAAAAATCCGCTGGTTCTCTCAGCGGTTGACAATCCGGAACAAACTGGATCTTTGGCTCGGCTGTTCCCGCCTCCAGGAAAAGCTGTCGCAGATCCGCGGGATCGGCCAGACGCTTCCACGGCGAGGTCGGAATGGTAATGTCGGGTCGGTGACGCTTCACTTCCTCATTGATGAGCGAACTGCCAGGTTCGAAAGGGTCGACGCTCCACACGGTGATGGCCAGCCGACCGCCCGGACGCACAAACCGCCACAGCTCTTCAGTCTGCCGTTCCATATCGGTAACGAAGAATATGGAGAAAACGCTTATGACGGCATCGAAGCTCTGTTCGGCGAAGTCCATTTCCATCATGTCCGCCAGCTGAAAACTCACGTTGGAAAGCTGCTGCGCTCCCGCCTTTTCACGCGCAAGCCCAATCAGTTTTTCAGAGACATCGATGCCGTTGACGGAACCTTTCACCCCAACGGCAGCAGCGGCAGGAAGCGCGGACGCGCCGGTGCCGCATCCCACATCCAGCACCCGCTCACCGGACATGATGTCTAACAATTCTACTGTGCGCCGTCCGTGCCGGTCCCAGAAAGAGAGAGGCTCGGCGTCAAAACTATCCGCTGCCGCGTCGTAGGTCGCGGCGGCCTTGAACCGATTTGGGTTCAAGACAGTGTCTCTCGTCCGCTCGCTGCTCAATTGAATATCCATTCTGGTCACCTCGGTGTAACAGGTTTGTGAAATCGGAGAGTGTTCGTGCAAACGCCGCCGGGCGAACCCGGCGACGATTGCTTGTTTTCGTCTCAGTGGAGTGGTGAGGTAGGTGTTCCGAGGGTCCTTACTGGGGCTGCGGAACAATGCGCATATACGGTTTCGGCGCGTCCCAGCCTTTGGGGAACATTTGCTTTGCGTCGTCGTCGGAAACCGCGGGCACGATGATCACATCTTCGCCGTGCTTCCAGTTCACCGGCGTTGCGACTTTGTGGTGCGCCGTCAGCTGCAGTGAATCGATGACCCTCAGCAGCTCGTCGAAGTTGCGGCCCGTGCTCATGGGATAGGTGATAATCAGCTTGACCGATTTGTCGGGGGCGATCACGTAGACATTACGCACTGTCTGGTTGTCGGCTGCCGTGCGCCCTTCACTTGAATTGCCGGCAAGGCTCGAAAGCATGCCGTAGAGTTTGGAGATCCTGAGGTCACGGTCGCCGATGATCGGGTAGTTCGGTGCGTAGCCCGTGGTTTCCTTGATGTCTTTCGACCATTCGGCATGGGACGTGATCGGATCGACGCTGATGCCAATGACCTTGACGTTGCGTTTGTCGAACTCAGGCTTGATCTTGGCCATATAGCCAAGCTCCGTGGTGCAGACGGGCGTGAAATCCTTCGGGTGTGAAAACAGCACACACCAGGACTCTCCAATCCAATCGTGGAAGTTTATCGAGCCTTGTGTCGTCTCGGCCTCAAAGTCGGGCGCTGTATCTCCAAGTCTAAGCATTGCTTCTCACCTTCTGAATAAGTAAAAATCGGAACGGTTCATGACCGCTGCGCTGATTTCATCACGAGGAATTCAATCCTCAACGATCGGCGCTGGAGATAGCATTCGGTCGGACATTGACGAATGATCAAAACGCCAATTGATTTGATCGTACCGCCGCATCATCACAGGAACCGCATCCAATGGACGCTTTGTCAGAGATCCTGCGTTCGGCGCGCTTGTCCGCGGGAATGTTCTTACGCGGTGAATTCACCGAGCCGTGGTGTCTGTCGACAGAACTCAGCGTCGCGGACTGCTTCGACCATCTCGGACCGATCGATCATCTGATCATCTATCATTACATTGTCGAAGGAAGGATGATCGTCGAAGTTCCGGGCGAGCCGGCGGTGGTGATGCTGCCGGGGCAAGCTATCGTGTTCACACACAATGACCATCACACAATGGCGGGCCGTGACCCGGCAGTTGCGGTTTCAGCACTCGACGTCGTGCAGATTCCCGGTCCGGGCAACATGATGGTCATCGAGCATGGGGGTGGTGGTGCGAAAACGCGGACCGTCTGCGGTTTTCTCGGAGGACTTGCACTTGCCGACGATCCTCTGTTTTCGTCCTTACCCCGCTACCTGATCTACGACTGTGCCACGGCCCGTTCCGGCGAGGTGGTGCGCGCATCCCTGGAATTTGCAGCAGCGGAAGCCGCAGACAACCGCCCCGGAGCCGCTGCCGTCCTTGCGGGCCTGTCCGAGTTACTCCTCATTGAAGCGATCCGGTCTTACGTCGAGTCTCACGGTGACGCCTCGGGGGGGTGGTACGATGTACTGCGGGACCGGTCCTTGAGTCGGGCGATCGCTGTCATTCACAAAGACCCCGAACAGCAGTGGACCGTCGAAAAACTTGGCCGGACTGTTGGTTCGTCCCGATCCGCGTTGGCAGAAAAATTCAATCGCCATCTGGGTTGCGCGCCCGCGGAATATGTCATGCAGCACAGAATGAGACTGGCGGCGCGGAAGCTTGTGAGAAGCCACGCCACAATCATGGACGTCGCCGTCTCGGTCGGATACGGATCGGAAGCCGCGTTCAGCCGGGCCTTCAAACGGCGCTTTGGTGTCTCCCCGTCCGTGTGGCGCAAGACACAAGGCATGCAACAACCTTCTTGAGGTTACACCGGCATTCACCTGACGCTTGATCCAACCCCGCCGAAGGACGCGCTTGATCGCGCCTCCTCCCATCCCTTTTGACGCAGATCAAGGCCCGTCAAATGACCCAAGCCTAGTAATCACGATTAGCCTTTGTGAGCGCGCACTCAACACGCCAACTGGAGGGAAGTGCCGAAGACGACACGGTTTCACCACCCTCGACGGCTGCCCTTGCAGATCTCCACGAGGGGCCTAGAACCGCGCTGGAGGGATCGATTGCACAACTCGGAAATCCTATACGACGTTCTGATTTTTCTGGTTGCCGCTGTCGTTGTTGTCCCCGCATTCCGGCGGTTGCGGACCAGTCCCGTCCTTGGCTATCTTGCCGCCGGCATCCTTGTCGGGCCGCACGGACTGGCGGTCGTCACAGAGTCCCAGAACGCCCATACCCTGGCTGAATTCGGCGTTGTGTTTCTTCTCTTCATGATTGGATTGGAACTCTCGGTGGAGCGTTTGCGCTCTTTGGGGCGTTATGTGTTTGGACTTGGAGCTCTGCAGGTAACCGTCACGGGGTGTCTCATTGGTGGCATTGCCTGGGCTCTTGGCGCCGGCACAGATGCGGCCATAGTCATCGGTGGCGGGCTGGCACTGTCATCCACGGCGTTTGTTCTCCAGCTTCTGATTGAGAAGGGCGAACGGGCGACGCCTTTTGGAATGATTTCATTCGCCATTCTGCTTTTCCAGGATCTCGCGATCGTGCCGCTCCTGATGCTTGTGACCCTGCTTGGTGAAGGACAGGGATCCTTCATCTCCGCATTGGGGGTTTCTGTCATGAAAGCGGCCATTGTGCTGGCTCTGGTCGTTGGCGTTGGACGGATGATCCTGCGGCCCGTTTATCGCATTATTGCCGAAACACGCAGTTCCGAGCTCTTTGTGGCGACCACCTTGCTTGTCGTTCTCGGGGCCGGCTGGCTGATGTCACTGGCCGGCATATCAATGGCGCTGGGTGCTTTTCTGGCCGGTCTCCTGTTGTCCGAAAGCGAATACAGACATCAGGTCGAGGCGGACATCAGACCATTTCGGGGCATATTCCTCGGCCTGTTTTTCATGACGGTCGGCATGTCTATCGACATCGCGTTGATTGGCAGTCAACTGGCCACCATAACTTTGATCGTCGTCAGCCTTATGGTCGGCAAAAGCATCGTGACAGCCGCGCTTTGCCGAGCATTTGGTTCACCGGTGGGCCATTCGCTACGGGTTGGACTGCTTCTTTCACAGGGCGGTGAATTCGGCTTCATCCTGTTTCTGACCGCCAGCGCGCTTGGCCTGCTCGACCCTGAGATCACGCAAATTCTTCTTGCAAGCGTGACGCTGACGATGGTGGCGACCCCGGCCATGTCCTATGCGGGTGATCGACTGTCGTCGCTCTGGGAAAGCCGTGAAGAAGTGACCGTTGCAGGTGTTGAGCACATTGGAGAACATCTGCAAGACCATGTCGTGATCGCGGGGTTCGGTCGCGTCGGCCAAACCGTGGCAAAGATCATTTCCGCCGGTGGCGTCCCGTATGTCGCTCTCGATCTGGATACGCCCCGGATTGTGGCATGCCGCGCCAAAGGAATGCCCGTCTTCTTCGGAGATGCGAGCCAGATCGAAATCCTGAATGCGGCAGGTGCAAGCCGCGCAAGGGGTGCGGTCATTACAATCGACCAGCTCGCAACGGCGGATCGTATCGTCGCGGCACTGCACGAGTTTTTCCCGGATTTGCCGATCGTCGTCCGAGCGCGGGATTTGCCCCACAGCCATCTTCTGGAAATGAGCGGAGCAACTCAGGCGGTGCCGGAAACGCTTGAATCAAGCCTCCAACTCGGCGCAATCGCAATGACAGAAATGGGTGCACGTCCCGACCAGGTCGCGGAAATATTGCAAGAGCTTCGCGATGATGATTACGCCAATTTGGGCGACACCATTCATCGCTAGTACAGCGGAAGACCGGAGTTTGGGTGTGGAGCCGCGTTTCCACTGTTGGAACGGAAAATGTTGTTTCGCCGGGACCCCACCTCACCGGCCTCCATCGAGAGCTGACCACCGGCAGTTGCTCTTCGACAACCGTCAAAATGTTGCCATTAAATTTTCATTCACTCGCGGCTAGTACGTTCAGTCTTGACTGAACGAAACAAACACACCATATATTTTGCTATGACCGCACATACTGACCAAATCATCGCTGACTTCGTCGAGCGCCTCGGCCTTGTGACTCAGGCTGACGGACTTCCCCGCATCGCAGGCCGCATTATGG
Organism: Hyphomicrobiaceae bacterium UBA2767; assembly: GCA_002352635.1. GTDB lineage: Bacteria > Pseudomonadota > Alphaproteobacteria > Rhizobiales > Methyloligellaceae > UBA2767. The sequence continues at coordinate 6,227 of DEIT01000222.1, forward strand.
GCCTGATGATAATGCACGGAGGACCGTTCAGTTTTGCCGACCTGGCGGAAAGACTGCTCGTCAGCCGGGCCAGCATAAGCACCAATACCCGGCTGCTTGAAAATCTGGGCGTCATCGAGCGCACAAGTGTGCCCGGCGAGCGGCAAGACTATTTTAGAATGCGTTCAAACCCCTATGCGCTCCTGATGCGCGGGTATGTGGAACGCATGCGCCGGGCGCGCGAAATGGTCGAAGGAACACAGTCGGACCTGCCGTCCGATCTTGAAGATGCGCATGAGCGCCTGATGGAACTCAATGAATTTTATGAGACGCTGATCGAGAGCTTCGAGAGTGTGATCGATAGCTGGGATACGAAATCCAAGACGTCATCTGCTGAGAGGCCACGCGAGCCCGTGGAGCAAACGGTCTGAAGTAGCGCCGAAAACTCACGCCAACCAAACCATCCGGAGTACTGGACTTTGAAGAAGTCATACATCATTGCTGCGACTATGACCCTGGGCATCACCGCCTGGGTGTTCGGCGGCTATCTGATGCAATCGCCTGTCACACCGACCGTTGCGGCTGTCAGTGCCGGAAAAAAAGCCGCCGAGCCGATGAAGGTTTCCGTGCGCGAGGCGAAAGCCCAGCCTGTTGAGCGTTACATCATTGCGCAAGGTCATGCCGAACCGAACCGTACGGTGACGGTGCGTGCGGAAACGACCGGACAGATCGAAAAGGTTCTCAAAGATGAGGGTGCGGAAGTGGTCGCTGGCGACATTATTGCGCAACTCAAGCTCAAGGATCGCGAAGCGTTGTTTGAACGTGCCAAGGCACGTGTCCGCGAACAGGAAAACGCCTATCAGGCATCCCAGGCGCTCGGCAAAAAAGGTTACCAGACCCAACGGCGGTCCGATGAAACCTATTCCGCACTTCAGACGGCCAAAGCGGAAATGGAAGAAGCCCGTATTGCGATGGAGCACACTGAGATCCGTGCACCGTTTGAGGGCGTCGTGCTGTCGAGCGACATCGAACTGGGCACCTACGTTGAAGTCAACGGCGAGGTGGCAACGATCGTCGACAACGACCCGCTCGTGATCAGCGTCCGAATTCCGCAGCACAATATCTCCAATGTCAAAATGGGGCGGTCCGCATCGATCAAATTCGCGACCGGCGAACAGCGCGACGGCAAGGTCAGTTACGTTGCCCCGCGCGCCGACGTCGACACGCGAACCTTTCGCGTCGAGATCGAGGTCGACAATCCGGACGGAGAAATCCCGTCCGGGATAAGCGCCGAGGCAAAGATTCCGACCGGGTCCGTTATGGCGCAATTCGTATCTCCGGCTGCTCTCTCCCTTGATGACAAGGGCGTTCTCGGCGTGAAGACCGTCGACAAGAACAACAAGGTCGAATTCCACGCGGCGAAGATCGTGCGTTCGGATGTCGGTGGCGTCTGGCTGACAGGTGTCGATGACAATGCGCGCATCATCACCATTGGTGCGGGTTTTGTCCGGGTCGGCGAAAAAGTTCGCGCTGTGAGCGAGAAAGAGCCGGCACGCTCGGAAGCCGGACTGCGCAGCTCCGTCATGCTGACGAAACCGGATTCTG
>DEIT01000222.1:7860-13097 GCA_002352635.1 Hyphomicrobiaceae bacterium UBA2767
GCTTGCCTTCGTGCTGATCATTGCGATGGGCGCATCCGCCTATGTGTCGATTCCCAAAGAGTCCGAACCCGACATTCCGATCCCCATGATCTATGTCTCCATGACCCATGAAGGCATTTCTCCTGAAGACGCGGAACGGCTGCTCGCGCGGCCCATGGAGAAAGAACTTCAGTCGATCGAAGGTCTGAAGGAGATGCGGGCTACAGCCGGAGAAGGCTACGCATCCGTTACGCTTGAGTTCGACGCCGGGTTCGATGCGGACCAGGCGTTGCTGGACGTGCGCGAGAAGGTCGACCTCGGCAAGGCGGAATTACCACCCGATACAGACGAGCCCCGGGTACAGGAAATCAATGTCGCGCTTTTTCCGGTTTTGACGGTTGCGCTGGCCGGTGACGTGCCCGAGCGCACACTGGTTCGGCTCGCACGCGATCTGAAGGACAAGCTGGAGACACTCGGCGGCGTGCTTGAGGTTGATATCGGCGGTGACCGCGAGAGCGTTCTGGAAGTTATCGTCGATCCGACGGTGCTGGAGACCTACAACCTGTCCTTTGCCGATGTTGTGAACTCGGTGCAACGCAACAACCAGCTGGTGGCTGCAGGCGCGCTCGAGAGCAGTGCCGGGCGAATGGTCATCAAGGTGCCCGGCGTTATCGAGGAAATCGACGATATCCTCAATCTTCCGGTCAAGACGGTCGGAGACACGGTTGTCAAGTTTCAGGACGTTGCCTCCATCCACCGGACATTCAAGGACCCCCAGGGATTTGCTCGTGTCGGCGCGCAGCCCGGCCTCGTTCTGGAAGTGAAAAAGCGTGTCGGCGCCAACATCATCGAAACCATCGAAGAGGTGCGCGGCATCGTCAAGGCGGAGCAAGCCGCCTGGCCCTCGGGGGTTCAGGTCACCTTCATGCAGGACAAGTCCGAGCAGATTCGCACCATGCTCGGTGATCTGGAGAACAATGTTCTCACCGCCATCATGCTGGTGATGATCGTAATCGTTGCCGCCATGGGGCCGCGACCGGCAATTCTGGTCGGGCTTGCCATTCCGGGCTCGTTCCTTGCCGGCATTCTGTTTCTCAACACCATGGGCTTCACGCTCAATATCGTTGTTCTGTTCAGCCTCATACTGGTTGTCGGAATGCTCGTGGACGGCGCCATCGTTACCACGGAACTCGCAGACCGCCGGATGGCGGAGGGCAAAGAGCGCAAACAGGCCTATGCGGAAGCGGCCAAGCGTATGTCCTGGCCGATCATCGCCTCTACAGCGACAACCCTCGCCGTGTTTGTGCCGTTGCTGTTCTGGCCGGGCATTGTCGGCGAGTTCATGAAATTCCTGCCCATCACGGTGTTGGTGACCCTTACTGCATCGCTGGCGATGGCTCTCATCTTCATTCCCGTACTCGGCGGCATTCTTGGCGGCAAGAACACGGCCGACGGCAAGATGCTGGAAACCATCAAGGCGGCGGAAAGCGGCGACATCGACAAGATCGGCGGAGCGTCCGGTACCTATCTCCGGGTCCTGAAGCGTCTCCTCGCTCATCCCGGTAAAGTGCTCGGCGCGACCGTGGTGCTGCTGATCGCTACCTATGCCGCCTTTGGTGCCTTCGGACGTGGCGTTGAATTCTTTCCCGATGTCGAACCGGATTTGGCGCAGGTGCAGATCCGTGCCCGTGGCGACATGTCGGTCAAGGAGATGGATGCTCTCGTGCGCCAGGTTGAAACACGCCTTGTCGGGCTGCCCCACCTGGAAACCGTTTACGCTCGCACAATGGGTCCAGGTCAGCGCCAGTCGCAAAACGACATGCCAGAAGACGTGATTGGCGTTGTTCAGTTCGAGTTCGACAATTGGCGCATCCGGCCGCCGGCGTCGGAGATACTGCAAAAGATCCGCGCCCGGACATCGGATATTCCCGGCGTGATCGTTGAGGTACGCAAACAGGAAAGCGGACCTTCAGGGGGCAAACCGGTTCAGATCCAGGTGAGCTCGCGCGATACCGCGCTGATGCCCGGTGCCGTTGAAAAGCTGCGCTCTGTGATGCGCGATATTGGTGGCTTTGTGGATGTGCAGGACAGCCGTCCCCTGCCCGGCATCGAATGGCGGCTCAAGGTTGATCGTGAGAAGGCCGCGCGCAACGGCGCCGATATCGCTCTATTGGGGGATGCGGTCAAATTGCTCACAAACGGACTTCAGCTTGCCGATTACCGGCCCGACGACGCCGATGAAGAAGTCGATATCCGTGTACGGTTCCCGCCGTCAGAGCGAAATCTGGAGCAGTTGAAGCGCTTGCGCTTGCCGACGGCCAAGGGTCAAGTGCCTGTTGGCAATTTCATCACCTTCGTGCCAGCGCAGAAGACCGGGACGCTCAGTCGGACCGATAGCCGCCGCGTGATTACCATTCAGGCGGACGTGGCCGAGGGAATGCTGGTTGACGATCAGGTCAGGAAACTCAAGGCCGCGGTGCCGAATGCCGGCCTCGATACCGCGATCGATGTACGCTTTAAGGGCGAGGATGAAGACCAGCGCGAAGCCGCGAACTTCCTGGTCAACGCCTTCGCCATCGCGATTTTTATGATGATCGGAATCCTGGTGACACAGTTCAACAGCTTCTATCAGGCGGGGCTGGTGCTGAGCGCCATTGTGTTCTCCACCGCCGGTGTGTTTCTGGGGCTTCTGGCTACAAATCAGCCCTTCGGCATCGTTATGTGCGGCATCGGGGTCATCGCGCTCTCAGGGATTGTTGTGAACAACAATATCGTCCTGATCGACACCTTCAACGATCTCAAGGCGCGCGGGCTCACGCCCTTCGACGCCATCATGCGCACGGCCGCACAGCGTATGCGGCCCGTGCTGCTGACCTCCATCACCACCGTGCTGGGTCTGCTGCCGATGGTGTTTGCACTCAGCATCGATCTCATTGGTCAGGATATCGCGGTTGGAGCACCCTCAACGCAATGGTGGACGCAGCTCTCGAGTTCCATCGCCGGCGGGTTGGCCTTCGCCACCGTCCTGACGCTCGTGTTGACGCCATGCATGCTGATGATGGGCGAGAATGTCTCAGCCTGGGTCCGTACTCGCCGCGGCGGCAAAACGGAAGTGGAGCCCCCGCGACCGCGCCGGAAGCGGCCGAAACTCAAGGTCGCAGCCTGACAGCTTTTACTCCGGCATCTCGACCGGACCCCCGGCCTTCTTCCACCCCGAATAACCACTGTCGATGTGGGCGACGGGCCCCAGCCCCATACGCTGAGCCACCTCGGTCGCGAGTGCTGAACGCCAGCCGGAAGCACAATGAAAGACGAACTTCTTTTCGCCAGCAAAAACGTCCTTGTGATAGGGGCTCGCGGGATCAATCCAGAACTCGAGCATTCCGCGCGGACAATGAAACGATCCGGGAATTTTTCCTTCACGCTGCAATTCCCGTACGTCCCTGATATCGACGATGACGACTGCATCGTCGCCGTGCAATTCAATCGCCTCTTCAGCCGAAATCTCCTCGATAACTGTTTTGGCGTCCTCGACGAGCTGCTTGACCGGCGTTGTAATTTCTTGCGGCATCGCGCCCCTCCTCCCCTGTGTTATGTCGTTAGAGGTGCGGGAAACAGCGTCTGTGTCCGCCCCGTCATCCAATAGACAACCAGACCGACCCATTCCCGCACCGCGAGGTCCATTCGGCGCCAGCCTTCAGACGGCCGGTGAAAGAACAGCCAGATATCCGTCGAGCCACGCGTGCGATAATCAACAGGCCATGGCTCAACCCGGACGCCCGCTGCACGGAAAACGCCCATGGCACGTGGCATGTGATTGGCTGATGTTATGAGCAGCCAGCGGCTATCCTTCTTATCCTGCTCCATGAGCCCTGCGCTATATTTGGCATTCTGGAACGTGTTTTTTGCCCTGGTCTCAAGAACAAACCGATCCGGCTTTATGCCAAGGCTTTCAAGCAAATTGGCAGCGCCTTCTGCTTCGCTGGACTTGCTCTTTAGAAATGCACTGGATTCACCGGTCAGCAAAACCTTTGCATTCGGAAAGCGGTGCGCCAATGCGGCCGCTTCGACCAGACGCTCGCCAGATTCATTGAGGGCAATCGCATCACGGCTTCCCGAAACGGACATGTTCTGGGTGCCTCCCAAGACGATGATGCCATCAATGGGAGGACCGCTCGTCACGTCTGCGCGGGCGAACCGCTCCTCCAGCGGCAAAATAAGGGCGTGACCGGCCGGCGACACACCAATCACCACAAGCAGAATGCCTGCCAGGAGAACGACCCTCCGGCCCATGCGCGCCCAGCGGCTCCACAACATCGCAGTGCCGATGAGCAGAATAATGAGGACAACACTTGAAGGTTGCAGGATGAACCAGACGACTTTTGAAAGATAAAAAAACACGGGTGAAATCTGCTTTCAGAGGGACTATTGGCTGGGAAGGTTCATTTACCCACACTCATGGGCGTTCGCGAGCGCGTTTTTCTGATTCGCGTTTCAACATCCGGTTCATGGCCTGGAACCCGGTATCGAGTGCCTTGGCCTGCCGCGAATACATGGCGTCCCCCAGAAGGCCGCGAAACACCTCGAACTGTTCAAAGCGGCAGCGCCCGGTATCTTCAGGGACAACGCGAAATCCGTGTTCTGAATCAAACAGTCCCAGGAATTTTCTGACACGCCATCTAAACTCAGTTCCCTCATCGACATCGACGATTTCCGGCTCAAACGATATGGCTTTGCCTCCGGGCGCTCCGATGGTCACATGGATCGTGTTTCCCGGCGCCAGCCCGCCAACCACTTTCATGACCGGATTCCATTCCGCCCATCCATCGAGGTCGCTGATCACTTCCCAAACGTCGGACGCGGGCGCGCCGATCCCAATCTCTGTATGCAGTGTCTTCAAGAAGATGCGCTCCAGAACAAATGCACGTACGGATCCAACTCACTATCCGTCATGGGCACAGTACCGGTACGGGCTGTCTTCCACAACTTCGTGCGCGTGGAGGTTACAGACTTCCCAAGGCATCCCGCCATGCGCGCAATTGAAGTGCCCGCGCAGCCTTGAGTTCAATGGTGCAAGCGGGTCCGGCGAACTCAGCCTTGTCTTTTGAAAACAGGACATAGGGTACACGGCAGTCGTCTGACTGATATTTGACCCACAAGGCTTGGGAATTCCTGAGCGTCTCACGCTTCTTAGGCTCCAGCAGCGTCTCAAGCGCGGTATATTCTCTTTGCACAAGTTGGCTCCAGAGAACGAACTC
>DEIT01000222.1:13165-15037 GCA_002352635.1 Hyphomicrobiaceae bacterium UBA2767
TTTGCAGCGCGTTCCGCATCGACGCAAGTGCCAATCAGCGCATTCGTCGCCTCCGGGTCTGCGCTGGCCGCGGGTTGCTGCCAGTACACGAATGCAAATGCTGCAAGAAGCGGTACCGCGAGAGCAAACCCGCGGCAGTTGCAAAACAGGCGTTTCGGCGTCATGGAACCCTCCCGTCGGGGCATATTATTCAGCGTCTTCACCGGACTACGCGGTGAGCTATAATGGTTTCACTATACGGTCCGCATACAAATCTTCTTTCATCAAGACTTGTTCACTCCTGCTTGAAGAGCGCTATGCGGCATCCGCAAATCACAGCACAATTCAGCAGCTGTCTGGATGCCCGAAGGCGATGCGCTTTGTGTGAGGGATAGCTTACGAGTGGGTCGGATCCAGGCGAACTTGGACCAAAAGCAGGCCTTCACACGAGCCAGATTGCGGCGAGCCCGAGGAAGGCAAAAAAGCCAACGACGTCTGTTACCGTCGTGACAAAGGTCCCCGATGCTACCGCGGGATCGATATCAAGCGCGTCCAGCCCCATTGGAATCAATATTCCGAAGAGGCCCGCAACCAGCAGATTGATGATCATTGCGGCGCCGATCACCAGTCCGAGCGTCCCGCTGCCGAACCAGAAGAATGCCAGCGTGCCCATGATCGTGGCGAACAGGATGCCATTGAGCAGACCGACCAGCGCCTCGCGCGAGACAACGCGAACCGCGTTCACCGGGCCCAATTCCTTGGTCGCCAGCGCACGCACCGCAACCGTCATCGACTGCGTGCCGGCATTGCCGCCCATGGAAGCGACAATGGGCATCAGCACCGCGAGCGCAACCATCTGCTCAATGGTTGCATCGAACAGGCTGATCACCCAGGACGCCAGAACGGCTGTGGCAAGATTCACCGTCAGCCAGACGACCCGGTTCCTCGAGGTACGGAAGACCGTGTCGTAGAGGGACTCATCACCCACACCGCCAAGCCTGTGGATGTCCTCTTCGGCTTCGTCCTTGAGAACTTCCATGATGTCGTCTGCTGTGACGACGCCGAGCAGCCGGTCATCCTCATCGACCACAGGTGCGGAAATCAGATCGTAGCGTTCGAATTCAAGCGCGACTTCCTCTTGATCTTCTTCAGCCGTAACCTGGTGCACGTCATCGTCGGCGATATCGCGGATAATGACGGGGCGTTTGGCTCTCAGCAGCCGGTCAAGCGGCACCCGCCCAACCAAATGGTGTGACGGGTCTACCACCCAGATAAAGGAAAAGGTGTTCGGCAGGTCCTCGTCTTCACGCATATAGTCAATGGTCTGCCCCACCGACCAGAATGGCGGAACGGAAATATAGTCCGTCTGCATGAGACGTCCGGCGGAATCTTCGGGGAAATCGAGAGCCCGCTGCAACACAGCCCGTTCCGGTCGCGGCAGTTTCGACAGAATTTCCGACTGCTCACTCTCATCGAGGTCTTCAAGAAGATATACCGCGTCATCCGACTCCAGCTCACGAACGGCCTCCACCACCTGCTCGTTGGGCATCGCCTCAAGGACCTGGTCGCGAACCGGTTCCTCAAGCTCGCTAAGGGTTTCCGGATTGAAATCGTCGCCGAGCGCATCAATGAGCTTCCCGCGTTCGTCCGCGCGCAGCAGCTCTATGAGGTCGGCAAGGTCAGCGTCGTAGATATCACCGGCAAGGGAGCGGACTTGCTCTACATCACCCTCTTCAAGGGCCAGTTCGACGGCACGAACGAAATCGGGAAGAAGGGCGCCTTCCGCGTCGCGAACCTCGATTTCGGCTGGAGTTTCCTGCGTCATACAGATCCACAACCCGGTGTTTGACGATCAAGTGTTGCACAAGCGAAACAGTCCCCAAGGAATCGTAT
>DEIT01000222.1:15115-15422 GCA_002352635.1 Hyphomicrobiaceae bacterium UBA2767
CACCTGCATCCGCTAGCGAATGTCTTCACGGCGAGGATGCACTCGGCGTCTCTCGAGTTCTTCATGTCGATACGTCCAACGGCCCGCTGTTCGGGACACTGCAGTATGGCAAGACGCTCGATCTCGGGCCGAAAGAAGTTGTCCTTACATTTGATGATGGACCTCATCCCCACACGACACAGCGGGTACTGGCGGCCCTGAAAAAAGAGTGTGTGAAGGCCACTTTTTTCCCGGTTGGAACGATGGCCGAGCAATATTCCGAAGTGCTTCAGATGATCGCTGAAGACGGTCACACGATCGGCGCGCA
>DEIT01000124.1 GCA_002352635.1 Hyphomicrobiaceae bacterium UBA2767
TGCCAGGAGCGGACATTACCGAATGGGATTCCAAATACGTCTAGATCAACAAGATCAAGCCATCGAATGTGAACGGAGAAAAACTGTACCTACGGCGGTGCATTTCGAGTGCCATCGCCACGGATTTGAAGGTTATCTGGGGAGTGTCGATTTAAACATCTCTAAATCTCAAGCCCCTAGATTGATGGCCTGATTTGTTGTTCATGCAGCTCATTTTAGGGTGAATGGATATATCGCGTTCCAGAATCTTCTTTTAGACAATCCTGTTTGTTCTGCTGCTCAACGCACCGAGCGTTATCGTTTACGCAAAATTGCCAAAGATTATTCGGACCCATAAAACAAGAGCTGGTGAGATCGTGTTCGCCGTTCCAGGCAACCAAGACGCACTGCACGGTCGTACAACCGCTGGATTCGTTCCAACCGCCTTCTCACACCGTCCTGCATCCCCATCTCGTTGAGCTTCATGTTGGGCGATAGACAAGACGGTTCAAGTGGAGGCAAAAGCTGTTGCGCTTTGGATTGTGATATTTCGCCCGACCAAACTGCCTTTTGATACAAAACCCAGGCAACAACCCAGCTCAGCTGGGCCGTTGATTGGAATTCCTTGAAAGTCGGAACAGATCGCCGAGAGTCCCTCCTTTCTCTTTTTTGAGATAAGGAAAGTCTTTGGTCGTCCCTGGCTTCGATAAGAAGCTCAAGCGCCTCTATTCTTATATGCTCGGCAAATGGAGAGGAAATGCACGATGCCATCGGTCTAGAGCCCTTTGCTAGTTCAGTGGAACCTCAAAGAGGGACACCGCCAGTCGCTTGCGGTGTCTCATGATTGTTAAGCCGATCTAACTTGAGTGAGAAATTTTTCAACCTCTGTTTTCATCAATTCCGACTGCTCCGAGAGTTCGCCGGCAGCAGTCGTAACCTCGCCCGAGGCGGCTCCTGCTTCCTGCGATGCCTGGGTCACGCCGGTGATGCTGGACGACACTTCCTTGGTTCCCGTTGCCGCTTCGGTGACATTGCGGGAAATTTCCTGGGTCGTTGCCCCCTGCTCTTCCATTGCCGCGGCAATCACGGTTGAGGTTTCTTCAAGCTGTTTGACCACGGTGCCGATATCGTCCATTGAGCTAACGGCGCCTTTTGTGGCGGACTGAATTTGCTGAATATGCGCGGCAATTTCCTCGGTGGCCTTGGCCGTTTCATTGGCAAGAGACTTGACCTCGGAAGCCACAACCGCGAAGCCTTTGCCGGCCTCGCCCGCGCGCGCGGATTCAATCGTGGCGTTGAGGGCCAGTAGGTTGGTCTGTTCCGCGATATCGGAAATCATCGAGACAACTTCACCAACCTTGTCGGCCGTTTGCGCCAGCTCGTTCATCTGCACGGAGGTTTTTTCTACATTCTCAACGGCCTGTTTTGAAACTTCGAAGGCCTGGGCCACCTGGGTGTTGATCTCGGAAATAGAAGCCGTCATTTCCTCTGTCGCAGAGGCAACAGTCTGGACATTTGCGGAAGCCTGTTCCGAAGCCGCGGCAACGGCGGTGGCCTGACTGCTCGTCTCCTCTGAGATGCTGGCCATGGACTGGGCCGTGGCGTTCAGTTCAGCGGAGGCCGAAGAGACAGTCTCGACGATGCCGCCGACACTGGCGTCGAAGTCATCGGCAAGCTGGTTCATTGCCTTGTGCTTTTCTTCCTCGGCTATTTGTTTTTGTTTCTCCTGGTCTGCCTCCAGTTCCTTGTTCCGGACAGCATTTTCCTTGAACACCTGAACCGCCCCTGACATGTCACCAATTTCGTCCTTGCGGTTTTGAGCAGGAACTTCAGTTTCCAGATTGCCATCGGCAAGCTGTTTCATTGCTGTTGTCATTCTGATCAGCGGTGTTGAAACGGAACGCGCGGTAAAGAAAGCGATTGCTCCACCCGCGGAAATGCCGATACCGAGGAGTATCCATAGCGTTGTCGTCAGGAGATTTATATCTACCGCCACTTCTTTAGCATCGTCATGAAGTAACTTGGCCTGGTTGTCCTTCATGCCGCCTGAACGCGAGCCGTCTTCCTTCAAGGGGCCCAGCAGTATGGTGAGAAGCCTACCTGCGCGTGGTGCTGCTTCCGTCACCAGCGTATAGTTGGCCATATTCCACTGCTTGGAGCCGCGTATTGCGAACATTTTTGGCGGTAGTGGCACAAACTCACCACGCTTTTCAGCGAAAGCATCAAAGGCTTGTCTCTGCGCCGGAGACATCATGTTCGAAGCATTTTCAAGATCGGCAAAGCGACGGTCGTTTTTTGCCCAAAGTTTCTCGAATTTCTCGACGAACTTTTTGTTGCCGGTGAGCAGATAGGCGCGAATATTAGCTAGGCCCAATCCAAGCGTGCCGCGCACGTCGGCCATGATCCCGAGAAATTGCACCCGGTTGCCTAGCGAGTCTGTAACCTGAGCGCTGCTCAACTCAAGATCAATCATTTCGGTGATTTTCTTGACCATGACCGCTGCAAGAGGGGCAGCTTCGTCAACCAGCATTTTCGTGGCGGGTTGCTCATCAGCCGAATTGGCGATGGCCTCTACCTTGTCCTGGGCTGCGGCGAATTCATCCAGCGTGGCCTTGAAGTCTGTCCATGCCGTAACATTTTTTGGATCGGTCCAGTCTTGGGAGAGTTTATCCATCTTCGCGCTGACCTTGGCTATGTCCTTCCAGACTGCAGCCCGTTCGGTCTTGAATGTCTCGTTGCCGGTCAGCATCCAGCCCCGCAATGAGGCAAGTGAGGCGCTGATGTCGTTCGTCAGGCTGGCGCTAGCTTCCGCTGTTGGCGTACGCAGCGTGTCTATGCGGTGTGACAGATTGCGGACTAAATTCACTTCAAAAAGCGTGAAGGAAACCGCAGTAGCGAGCAGCAGAACAACGGCGGCGAAACCACCAATCAGTTTATGGCTGATTTTCAGTTCAGGAATTTTGAAAGTAGACATAACTTTTTGCCCTTAAAATATTTAAGCGTGTTGATTGTGCTGATGTATAATGTGCGCGCTATAGTTAATTTTTACTTTTTCAGACTGGTGCGACATTCTGGAGCACAAACGAGTTTCTGCAAATGGAAGCAGTTCGCCGCATGATTGGTCAAACAGAACAGGCGGATATAGAGAGGCATAGGCCGTATAGCGAACTTCACGCAAGTATGGCCCTTATTCACCTGTCAGCAGTTGTCCCAGTGTCCCTTTAGCAGACAGTTTCGGACCTCTGGTGTGGAGCGACCCGAATGTCCGCTT
>DEIT01000101.1 GCA_002352635.1 Hyphomicrobiaceae bacterium UBA2767
CTGTCCATACCGATATCCCTGAGCGTGTGGCTGCTGAGCTGGCGAAGTGCCTGAATCGCACGCTTTTGCTCACGATGAGCCTTCCAGCGTTGCAGCAGACCAATAGTCGATTCTTTTAAGGCACGCTTCGAGTCGTCCAGCACCGGCCGTCGTGGCCCGCCTTCAAAAATTGCATCAGCTGTCGTGTCATTTCCGTATGTCATTTTCATCTCCATTATGACTTGCTTCAGCGGTCTGCCGCGGCTGCGCCGGGCCCCTAACGGTCTTTCGGTTTGTTCCGTCTTTCGCTTCCGCTCGTCACGTCTCTCATTTGTCTATGTTCAAGCCTGCGTTGTTTCCGCCCTAGATGACCGTGGTCAGAAAGACCATGCCGAGCAGAACCAGGCAGCAGGCGACCACCAATGCGGTGGCGTTGGTCGCGGTTCGCAATGCTGTCGCCGGGAAATCGTCTGTCTCGACGTCACCGCCGACCGCGAGTTCGCATCCCTGCGTCATTGCTGTGCGCATTGTCACAAACTGGTTCAGCATCCTGTCCTCCGTTCGTATCCCGAACCGTTGGTCCGGCTTCCTGCCCTGACCATCAAATGGGTGGCCCACGTGAGCAACGCAGAGGGAATCACCGTGGTAATTTGCGTGTGAATCGTGGAAACTGCGGCGGTTGGAGATGAAATCGGACGTTTTTTGCCCAGATGCGCCGCCATGACACGTAATTCAGGGACAGATACACGCCTATCGCTCAAATTGCTGGGCGGACTGGCAATCGAGCATGCAGGCACAGGCGTTGACCTGCCGCGTTCGCGCAAGACGCGTGCATTGCTGGCCTTTCTGGCCCTTTCCCCGCGACCACGCCGCCGCTCTTCACTCTGCACCATGTTCTGGGAGCGCCCGGACGACCCCAAGGGCGCACTTAGATGGAGCCTTTCGAAAATCAGGCCTCTGGTGAAAGCCGGAGATGAGACCCTCGTTATCACTGATGGAGATTTTATCGATATCGACACTCGGAAAATCGACGTCGATGTCTGCGACCTCCTCGATACGGCCAAGGGGGCTGACCAATGGCCGACAGCAGACCTTGAACGACTTGCCGCTGCCGGGGAGTTGCTGGAAGGATTCACCCTTGCAGGATGCACGGACTTTGAGTTGTGGCTCGCAGAACAGCGTGAGGACGTTCGCCGGGCGCGGCTGGGTGCATTCGACGTTCTTTGCCACCGCCACAGCTGCGATCCGGAAAAAGCGCTCGGATACGCGCGCAGCGCGGCAGAAATCGAGCCGACAAACGCAGAAATTCGGATGCGGCTCATTGACTTGCTGGACCAGACAGGTCGGGCGGATGAGGCAGACAGTCATCGCAAGGTAACCAAGGATCTCATGGGAACCATGCCTCAAACGCGCACCGTTACCGGTACGGAGGCCTCCGAGAGCACTGCCCGGCCCGCTGCTACTGCATTCGAGGGCCTGCCGCCTGCGGAGCCGACACTGAAACTGCCCGACCGTCCGTCAGTCGCTGTGCTTCCGTTCCAGATGATTGGGCCGCCTTCGGAAAACGAAATCCTCGCCGTTGGCCTGACCCACGACATAATTATGGGCTTGTCACGGCTGCGATGGCTGTTCGTGATTGCGCGCGGGTCAGCCTTCAATATCGTGAATACCTCGGCCGACGTGCTCGAAATCGCCACCAAACTTGGTGTGCGTTACATTACTCAGGGCTCAATCGCCGTCACTGGTGACAAGTTGCGCGTGGATGTCGCGCTGATCGACGCGCCGTCGCGCACCGAAATCTGGGTCGAGCGCTTCGACCGGAATGTGTCCGATCTGCTCCTCGTGCAGCAGGAGATTTCCGACGCGATAGTCGGTTGCCTGCAACTGGAAATCGAAACGGCAGAACAGAAACGTGCGCTTGCGCGGCCTGCCCAGGAGCTCGATGCCTGGAGCACATATCACCGCGGCGTCTGGCACATGAACAAATTTAATGCCGCTGACTTCGATCGTGCGGAAAAACTGTTCGAGCGCGCCCTCGAACTCGAACCCGACGTGGCGCGAGTCTATGCGGGTTTGTCCTTTGTCCAGTTCCAACGGGCCTTTCTTCATATCGACCGTGACTATGACGGGGCACTTCGAAAATCCCTCGATTTCGCAGAAAAAAGTGTGAATGTGGACCCGCGCGATGCGCTTGGTCATTGGGCGCTCGGGCGTACACTGCTGATGTTTCGTGAGTATGGCCAATCGATCGAGGAGCTTGAGACCGCCATCGAACTGAACCCCAATTTCGCTGGTGCACACTTTTCTCTAAGCCGTACCTGTTTCGCGACTGGCGATAGCGAACGCGGTATCGATGCTGCGGACACCGCACGCAGGCTCAGTCCCTATGATCCCATCCGCTTTGCAATGTTGAGTGTACGCGCCAACTGCCTGGTTCAGCTCGGCAAGGTTGATGAGGCCGTCGACTGGGTGGTACGCGCCGCCCGCCAGCCCAATGCGCACTATCATATCCATGCCATCGCAACCTACTGCACCGCGCTCGCTGGCCGTGACGACCTTACAAGCCGTTACAAGGAAAAACTCCTCGCCGCTCGGCCCGACTATAGTCTTGAAGATTTCCTCCTCGCCTTTCCTCTAAAGGAACCCAGCCATATCGAGCTTGTCAGGGAAGGGTTCAAAAAGGCTGGACTAAACGCACAATTGGTGTGACGCGAAAGACCGGCTTCGCGCCTGTATCGCACAGCGAGAAACCGGTAACTGTTCGCTACTGCCGCGCGATCGATTAGCTCAGATCAACCATGTTGAGCATGAGAATCTTTTGGAAAGAGTCGCCCACCAACAGAGAGAAGATAAGGTTTTCGACCTGAAACTGGTAACCGTTAACTCGATTTTTTCGCAGAAATCCGAAACTTTCGCCTCGAGTTCGCTAAATTTTATTGAAAATCGTTAACGCCATACCCACCTGATCTTAATCGCTACGGCATAGACTGATCGAGCGTTCGTTTCCAGGGGGAAACGCCAAGCGTTCAGACGGAGGGGAAAATGGCAGGACTTCGCAAAAATTATTCAGGCATCACCGGCAAGGTTTTGTCGATCCTCGCTTTGGCAGGTCTTTTTGCAGCGACTGCGCCCGCACCCGCCGATGCCGGCATTTTCCGGATGATTCTCGGTGGTGGTGGCGGCAACGTCCAACAGCGCGACTGGACGAACGTTACAAGCCGCCAGCGCGTTCCCTTCTCCAAGAGCTATGCAGCCGGCACGATTGTTGTCTCATTTGCCGACCGGCGTCTTTATTACGTAGACCGGCCAGGTCAGGCGCTAAGCTACCTCATCGGCACACCGGTGCTGGAAGAGAAATGGCAGGGCGTACTCAACGTCTCCGACAAGCGCGTGAACCCACGCTGGGTACCCACACCCGATATGCGCAAGAAAAAGCCGGATCTGCCACTTGCCGTTGAAGGCGGTGACCCGCGCAATCCGCTTGGTACCCGTGCGCTTTACCTCGGCAATACCCTGTACCGCATCCATGGCACGGACGCGCCCTGGACCGTGGGCAAGGAAGTCTCGAATGGCTGTGTCCGGCTCTACAATGCGGATATTCTGGATCTGTATTCCCGCGTGCCGGTCGGTGCGAAGGTTGTGGTGACGTGGAAGAAGTTCCCCGCAGCGGCAGCGGCTTCCCGGCGTGGCGGACGTGACCACCGCGCGTCTTACGAGGCCCGATAGCTCAGGAGGATTTTCCTCCTCATCCAACGTTCAAACAGGTTATTGCGCGTCCCGCAAAAAACGGGGCGCGCGTTCGTATTTTCTAGGTGCCTGAGTTCCGGCGCACCATTGGCAGCAGGCTGAGTAGAAACAACAACAGCGCAGCGACCACAATCGACGG
>DEIT01000015.1:0-2518 GCA_002352635.1 Hyphomicrobiaceae bacterium UBA2767
CCGGCCCCCCAAAAGGGTGCCGGTCTTGGCACATGGTGTGGTCTGAGTGAGGCCCGTTGTTTGGACAATAGGAGTGTAGCTCAATTGGCTAGAGCACCGGTCTCCAAAACCGGGGGTTGGGGGTTCGAGTCCCTCCACTCCTGCCAGGGCTGGTGAAGTTAAGAATTTGAAACGTGCCTCGGGAAATTGCCCGGGGTAGTCAAGATTTAGGACGATTAACGGAAATGGCCAAGACGAATCCGGTTGAGTTTATCGAACAGGTCAGGTCGGAAACGGCGAAAGTCACCTGGCCGACGAGGAAGGAAACGGTCATCACGACCATTATGGTGATGATCATGGTGTTCTTTGCATCCCTGTTCTTTCTCGCGGCTGACACCGTCTTGAATATGATCGTGAGCACGGTATTGGGCCGTTAACTGCACAGACAAAAAAACGGACGCGGCAAGAGCAGGCCTATGACGAAACAGTGGTACATCGTTCACGCATACTCGAATTTCGAGCGCAAGGTGGCTGCAGCCATCAAGGAGCGCGCGGCAGCCGCGGGGCTTGACGAGAATTTCGAGGAAGTGCTCGTTCCGATGGAAGAAGTCGTCGAGATGCGCCGCGGCCGAAAGGTCAATGCGGAGCGGAAATTTTTCCCCGGCTATGTGCTGGTGAAAATGGATATGGACGACCAGTCGTATCATCTGGTCAAGAATACGCCGAAGGTAACAGGCTTTCTGGGGACCGATCAAAAACCGATCCCCATTTCGGAAGACGAGGCGATGCGCATTCTTCAGCAGGTGCAGGAGGGTGTCGAGCGTCCCAAGCCGTCCGTGTCGTTTGAAGTTGGTGAACAGGTGCGGGTGGCCGATGGGCCGTTTGCTTCGTTCAACGGCCTTGTCGAGGAAGTCGATGAGGAAAGGGCACGGCTGAAAGTTGCCGTGTCGATTTTCGGCCGGGCGACTCCGGTCGAGCTTGAATACGGTCAGGTTGAAAAACTCTGACCGGTCGATGTGGGAGGGCAGGCAGAGTGTTGCCGCATTCTGTGAGCCCGTGACCACAAACCCTTGTAATGGAAACCGTAAAACGGTTCGAGTAGGGAATGAGAAATGGCAAAGAAGATTGAAGGTTATTTGAAGCTTCAGGTGCCGGCAGGGCAGGCGAATCCCTCGCCACCGATCGGGCCGGCGCTGGGTCAGCGCGGGCTGAACATTATGGAATTCTGCAAGTCGTTTAATGCGGCAAGCCAGAATATGGATCAGGGTGCGCCCATCCCGACGGTCATCACGATCTATCAGGACAAGTCGTTCACATTTGAAACCAAGACCCCGCCGGCGTCCTATTTCCTTAAAAAGGCCGCACGTCTGAACAAGGGCTCGCAGACACCGGGCCTTGAGATCGCGGGAAGCGTGACTCAGGCGCAGCTCAAGGAAATTGCCGAGGCAAAGATGCAGGACCTGAACGCGAATACAGTGGAGCAGGCGATGAAAATCATCGCCGGTTCAGCGCGTTCGATGGGTCTTCAGGTTCAGGGGTAGCGACGATGGCAAAAGAAGGAAAACGCAATCGCAAGTCGCGTGAGTCACTTGACCGCAACGCTCAGTATTCGATTGAGGAAGCGGTAAAGCTGATCAAGCAGATGGCGACTACGAAGTTCGACGAAACAGTCGAAATTGCGATGAATCTGGGTGTGGACCCGCGCCACGCGGACCAAATGGTGCGCGGCGTGGTGAACCTGCCGAATGGTACCGGGCGCACCGTGCGCGTCGCTGTATTCGCCAAGGGCGATAAGGCGGAGGAGGCCAAGAAAGCGGGCGCTGACATTGTTGGCGCTGAAGAATTGGCCGAAGAGGTTCAGAAGGGCAAGATTGATTTCGACCGCTGCATTGCAACACCGGACATGATGCCGCTCGTCGGCAGGCTCGGCAAGGTGCTCGGTCCCCGCAATCTGATGCCCAACCCGAAGGTCGGCACAGTTACCGCTGATGTCACGGAGGCAATCAAGGGCGCCAAGGGCGGCGCGGTGGAATTCCGCGTTGAGAAAGCGGGAATTCTTCATGCCGGAATTGGCAAGGCCAGTTTCAGCGAAGACGCTCTGGTCCAGAACATCAAGGCATTCACCGATGCGGTTGCTAAAGCCAGACCATCGGGCGCCAAGGGAACCTATGTCAAACGCGTGGCTATCAGCTCGACAATGGGGCCCGGAGTAAAGATCGAACCCTCGAGCACGTCGCCGGGGTAAGGAGGCTTTTGAGTTTTGGCAGTGTTGAACGCGCTGCCGGAAATGGTCCGGAGAGAGACGAGACTTACTCACTTCGGGCCAGACCTGTCCGAGACTGCAGGTGCCGCGCAATGCGGTTTAAGTCGTGACTGTCTGAACCGGGGCGAACATTTGCCCCCTGGATGGTCAAACGGGCCTGCATGAGACGGGAGACGGACTAAACGCCGGTCAAGGAGCCGGCTTTGGTTTGAACCTCGTAAGACGCGCCGCTTCCAAAGTTTGTCGGGGAGCGGGGTGGACAGGCAAACGAGCGCC
>DEIT01000015.1:2556-5005 GCA_002352635.1 Hyphomicrobiaceae bacterium UBA2767
CAGGCTTGAGATGTTGATCGGGCCTGCAAAGCTGGAGAGAGCAGTTGGATAGAGCGCAAAAGAGTGAAGTCGTTACGACGCTTCATGAGGTGTTTTCCGACACGGGCGTCGTTGTCGTCGCCCATTACTCTGGCCTGTCGGTTTCAGATATGACCGATTTGAGGCGTCGTGCCGGTGAGGTAGGCGCCCAGGTCAAGGTAGCGAAAAACAGCCTCGCGAAACTCGCGCTCGAAGGGACCGAAGTAAGCGGTATCGCGGATTTGTTTGCAGGGCCGACCTGTATTGCATATTCGAAAGATCCCGTTGCCGCACCCAAGGTTGCTGTTGATTTTGCCAAGGAGAACGAAAAGCTCGTGATCCTCGGCGGCACCATGGGCGCAACCGCTTTGGACCCCAAAGGCGTGAAATCGCTTGCAAGCCTGCCCTCGCTCGATGAACTGCGCGGCAAGCTGGTTGGCCTGTTGCAGGCACCCGCGGGCAAAATTGCCCAGGTTGTGTCTGCCCCGGCAGGTCAGTTGGCGCGCGTTATTTCGGCGAAGGCCAGTCAAGGCGAAGCGGCGTAATCCGATCCACGTGCTAACGAACCAGGTTCAAACCTAAAAGGACTTAAGAGTATGGCAGACTTGGAAAAAATCGCAGATCAACTGTCCGAACTTACAGTGATCGAGGCAGCTGATCTTGCGAAACTTCTGGAAGAGAAATGGGGCGTATCCGCCGCCGCACCTGTTGCCGTTGCCGCTGTTGCTGCTGCAGGCGGTGATGCGGCTGCAGCCGAAGAGCAGACCGAGTTCGACGTCGTTCTGGCCGCTGTCGGTGACAAGAAGATCAATGTCATCAAGGAAGTGCGCACCATTACCGGGCTTGGCCTGAAAGAGGCTAAGGATCTCGTCGAAGGCGCGCCGAAATCAGTCAAGGATGGCGTCACCAAAGACGAGGCCGAAGAGCTTAAGAAGAAACTTGAGGAAGCGGGCGCAACCGTCGAAGTCAAGTAGAGATTTGCTGAGGGGAGTTTCTGAGCCGGACATGTACCGGCCTCGGGACTCCCGCCAGCAGCAAACAGGAATGGCAACGGTTCTCTCAAGCGCCTCATGGGTGTTTGGGAGAGCCGTCACCGAGCGAGATGAGGAGCCCCCATGTCGGAGCACAACTTTGCGGGTCGCAGACGCGTAAGGAAGCAGTTTGGCAGCATCCTGGAAGTGGCAGCAATGCCCAACCTGATCGAGGTGCAAAAGCATTCCTATGATCAGTTTCTGATAGTTGAGGATCCCAAAGGCGGTCGGCCTGAAGAGGGTCTTCAGGCTGTGTTCAAATCCGTTTTTCCGATTACGGATTTTTCCGAACGCGCCCAGCTGGAATTCGTCCATTACGAATTCGAAGATCCGAAATACGACGTCGAGGAATGCCAGCAGCGCGGAATGACCTTTGCCGCGCCGCTTAAGGTGACTCTGCGACTGATCGTCTTTGATGTGAACGAAGAGACCGGAGCCCGCTCCGTGAAGGACATCAAGGAACAGGACGTCTATATGGGCGACATGCCGTTCATGACGTCCAACGGTACCTTCGTTATCAATGGCACAGAGCGCGTTATCGTCAGTCAGATGCATCGCTCTCCCGGGGTGTTCTTCGATCACGATCGCGGCAAGACCCACTCATCCGGCAAGCTGCTGTTCGCGGCGCGGATTATTCCCTATCGCGGTTCCTGGCTCGATTTCGAATTCGATGCCAAGGACCTCGTTTATGTACGCATTGACCGCCGGCGCAAGCTCCCGGCAACAACGCTGCTTTACGCGTTGGGCCTTGATGATGAGCAAATCCTGGCAACCTTTTACGACTCGCTTCCTCTCAAAGCGGAGAAGGACGGGTGGCGCATGCCGTTCAGGCCGGATCGGTTCAGAGGCCTGAAAGCATCGACTGACCTGGTTGACGCAAAGACACGCAAGGTCGTCATTGAGGCGGGCCGCAAGATCACTGCCCGGCTTGCCAACAAGGTGGCCTCGGAGGGCGTGAAGGAACTTCTGATTTCCGATGAGGATTTGATCAACCGGTTTCTGGCTGAGGACCTGTTGAATGCAAAAACCGGCGAAATCTATGGTGAGGCCGGCGAGGAAATTACCGAAGAGTTCATCGAAAAAATCCGTGAAGCGGGCGTCAAGCAGTTCCCGATCCTCGACATCGACGATGTCAATATCGGGTCGTTTGTCCGTAACACTCTGATGGCGGATAAAAATTCCGGCCATGACGATGCGCTGGTGGACCTTTACCGTGTCATGCGACCGGGCGAGCCGCCTACGCCGGATACGGCGCAGGCCCTGTTCGATGGCCTATTCTTTGACTCCGAACGTTACGATCTCTCGGCAGTTGGCCGGGTCAAGATGAACATGCGCCTCGATCTTGAGTGTGAGGACACGGTTCGCACGTTGCGCAAGGAAGACATCCTTGCCGTCATGAA
>DEIT01000015.1:5068-12080 GCA_002352635.1 Hyphomicrobiaceae bacterium UBA2767
GAACTCATGGAGAACCAATACCGTATTGGCCTGCTCCGCATGGAACGCGCGATCAAGGAGCGGATGAGTTCTGTCGATATCGACACGGTGATGCCGCAGGACCTGATCAACGCGAAGCCGGCCGCCGCGGCCGTCCGCGAGTTTTTCGGATCCTCGCAGCTGTCACAGTTTATGGACCAGACCAACCCATTGTCCGAGATCACGCACAAGCGACGCCTTTCGGCTCTCGGGCCAGGCGGTTTGACACGTGAGCGTGCGGGTTTTGAGGTGCGTGATGTGCATCCGACCCACTATGGCCGGATCTGCCCGATTGAGACGCCGGAGGGACCGAATATCGGTCTGATAAACTCCCTGGCGACATATGCGCGGGTGAACAAATACGGCTTCATCGAAAGTCCGTATCGCAAGGTCGAAAATACCAAGGTCACCGATGAAGTGGTGTATCTCTCCGCGATGGAGGAGACGCGCTACCACATCGCCCAGGCGAACGCGAACATCGGACCGAACGGCAGTTTTGTGAACGACATGATCAACTGCCGATTTGCCGGTGACGCACATCTCGTTCCCTCCGACCGCGTCGAATTTATGGACGTGTCGCCAAAACAGCTGGTTTCGGTGGCTGCAGCACTCATTCCCTTCCTGGAGAATGACGACGCGAACCGGGCGCTCATGGGCTCAAATATGCAGCGCCAGGCCGTTCCGCTCATTACCGCTGAAGCGCCGCTTGTCGGCACTGGAATGGAATCTGTAGTTGCACGCGACAGTGGCGCCGCCATTGCTGCGCGCCGCACAGGTGTTGTCGACCAGGTCGATGCAACCCGCATCGTCATCCGGGCAACCGAGGAGGCCGATGCGTCAAAGTCGGGCGTCGACATTTACAATTTGCGCAAGTTCCAGCGCTCCAACCAGAACACCTGCATCAACCAGCGTCCGCTGGTGCGGGTAGGGGATCAGATCCAGGCCGGCGAGATTGTCGCCGACGGTCCCTCGACAGATCTCGGCGAGCTGGCGCTCGGACGGAACGTGCTCGTCGCCTTCATGCCGTGGATGGGCTACAATTTCGAGGACTCCATCCTGATCTCTGAGCGTGTCGTTCGCGATGACGTTTTCACCTCAATCCACCTTGAGGAATTTGAGGTGATGGCCCGTGACACCAAGCTTGGGCCGGAGGAGATCACCCGCGACATTCCGAACGTATCGGAAGAAGCGCTCCGGAACCTCGATGAGGCCGGTATTGTCTATATCGGAGCGGAAGTGAGCCCGGGCGACATACTGGTCGGCAAGATCACGCCAAAAGGCGAAAGCCCGATGACGCCGGAAGAAAAACTTCTGCGCGCCATCTTTGGTGAGAAGGCATCGGATGTCCGCGATACGTCTCTGAAACTTCCGCCTGGCGTAACCGGCACGGTGGTCGAGGTGCGTGTGTTCAACAGACACGGCATCGAAAAAGACGAGCGTGCCATGGCGATCGAGCGCGAGGAAATCGAGCGTCTCGCAAAGGACCGTGACGACGAACTCGCGATCCTCGACCGGAACGTTTACGGGCGCTTGCGGGAATCCCTGATTGGCAAACAGGTTGTGAGAGCCCCCAAGGGCATCAAGAAAGACTCCAAGATCACCGAGGTTATGCTGGATGAAATTCCGCGCAGCCAGTGGTGGGAGATTGCCCCGAAGAATCCGAAGTCCCTCGAGGATGTCGAGGCGATCGGGAAGCAGTATGAGTTTGCCAAAAAGCAGCTTGAACAGCGTTTTGTCGACAAGGTCGACAAGTTGCAGCGCGGTGATGAACTGCCGCCTGGCGTAATGAAGATGGTCAAGGTCTTTGTCGCCGTGAAACGCAAACTGCAACCGGGCGACAAGATGGCCGGGCGGCATGGCAACAAGGGTGTGATCTCACGGATCGTACCAATTGAGGACATGCCCTATCTCGATGACGGCGCACCGGTCGATATTGTGCTCAACCCGCTTGGTGTGCCGAGCCGCATGAATGTCGGTCAGATTCTTGAAACTCATCTGGGCTGGGCTTGTCGCGGACTTGGGACCAAGGTCGGCGAAGCGCTTGACGCCTATTATGAGTCAAAGAAGATCAAGGACCTGAAGGACTTGCTCAAGTCTGTCTATAGCGACGACAAGGCCGTCACGTCTTTGGCCAGTGAAGATGTTGTTGATCTGAGTGAAGGCCTGAGGGCCGGCGTACCTGTTGCGACGCCGGTGTTTGATGGTGCGCATGAAGCAGACATCATCGAGATGTTGAAAGGTGCAGAACTCGACTCGAGTGGTCAGGTGACGCTTTACGACGGGCGCACAGGTGAGGAGTTCGACCGGAAAGTAACCGTGGGCTACATCTATATGCTGAAGCTCCACCATCTGGTTGACGACAAGATCCATGCCCGATCCATCGGGCCCTACAGCCTGGTCACGCAGCAGCCTCTTGGCGGCAAGGCCCAGTTTGGCGGCCAGCGGTTTGGAGAAATGGAAGTGTGGGCGCTTGAAGCCTATGGCGCCGCATACACGCTCCAGGAAATGCTCACCATCAAATCGGATGACGTGGCAGGGCGGACCAAGGTCTATGAGGCCATCGTTCGCGGTGACGATACGTTCGAAGCAGGCATTCCTGAATCCTTCAACGTGCTCGTCAAGGAAATGCGGGCACTCGGCCTGAATGTTGAGCTTATACAGTCACGAGAGGCTCAGGCCGCGCAAAATAACCCGAAGCTGCCGCCGCAAGAGGCAGCTGAGTAAACCGGCTTTTATGCCGCCGCCATCTTCAGGCGGCGGCGGAAGTCGCGCAGAACGTATGAAACGCAATTTTTTTTGGCGGCCCCCAACCAACCCGCCACATGGGAGATGAACGGATGAACCAAGAGGTCATGAACCTTTTCAGTCCCCAGACGCAGACGCAGACGTTCGACCAGATCAGAATTTCGATTGCGAGCCCGGAAAAGATTCATTCCTGGTCGTTTGGCGAGATCAAGAAACCGGAAACGATCAACTACCGGACGTTCAAGCCTGAGCGCGACGGTTTGTTTTGCGCCCGCATCTTCGGTCCGGTGAAAGATTACGAATGCCTGTGCGGCAAGTACAAGCGGATGAAATACAAGGGCGTCATCTGCGAGAAGTGCGGTGTCGAGGTTACCCTTGCCAAAGTGCGGCGCGAGCGGATGGGCCATATCGAGCTCGCTGCTCCGGTCGCTCATATCTGGTTCCTGAAATCTCTGCCAAGCCGTATCGGTCTTTTGCTCGATATGACGCTCAAGGATCTGGAGCGGGTTCTCTATTTTGAGAATTACATTGTCGTCGAGCCGGGCCTGACGACGCTTCAGGAGCGCCAGCTTCTGTCGGAAGAAGAGTATATGCAGGCCCAGGACGAGTTCGGTGAAGACAGCTTCACCGCCGGGATTGGTGCCGAGGCGATTCGTGAGCTCCTGATCAATCTTGATCTGGACAAGATTGCAGAGAATCTCCGTGTCGAAATTGCCGAAGCAACAACTGAACTCAAGCCGAAGAAACTCGGCAAGCGTTTGAAAGTCATCGAGGCGTTGATCAATTCCGGCAACCGGCCGGAATGGATGATCCTGACGGTCGTACCCGTTATTCCGCCGGAGTTGCGGCCCTTGGTCCCTCTGGACGGGGGGCGTTTTGCGACCTCCGATCTGAACGATCTCTATCGCCGGGTGATCAACCGGAACAACCGCCTGAAGCGCCTTATGGATCTGCGTGCGCCGGATATCATTATCCGCAACGAAAAGCGCATGCTTCAGGAAGCGGTTGATGCGCTGTTCGACAATGGCCGGCGTGGGCGTGTCATTACCGGCGCCAACAAACGACCATTGAAGTCTTTGGCGGACATGCTCAAGGGCAAGCAGGGCCGGTTCCGGCAGAACCTGCTTGGCAAGCGCGTCGACTATTCAGGCCGTTCGGTTATCGTGGTTGGGCCGGAGCTCAAGCTCCACCAGTGCGGATTGCCTAAAAAGATGGCGCTGGAGCTGTTCAAACCCTTCATCTATTCGCGGCTTGAGGCGAAAGGCCTGTCGGCAACCGTCAAGCAGGCGAAAAAGCTGGTTGAGCGCGAGAAGTCGGAAGTCTGGGATATTCTGGACGAGGTCATTCGTGAACATCCGGTGCTGCTGAACCGGGCACCGACACTCCATCGCCTCGGTATCCAGGCGTTCGAGCCGACACTCATTGAAGGCAAGGCCATCCAGTTGCACCCGCTTGTTTGCGCCGCCTTCAACGCGGACTTCGACGGCGATCAGATGGCTGTGCATGTGCCGTTGTCGCTCGAGGCTCAGCTTGAGGCGCGGGTGTTGATGATGTCGACAAACAACATTCTCCATCCTGCCAATGGCACGCCGATCATTGTGCCGTCGCAGGATATCGTCCTCGGGCTCTATTATATGAGCTTGATGATGGAAGGGGAGCCTGGCGAAGGCATGGCCTTCGGTAGCGTCGACGAGATTCAGCACGCTCTGGATAATCGGGTTTTGACGCTTCACACCAAGATCAAGGGTCGCTTCGAAACGGTTGACGAAAAGGGAAAACCTGTCAGCGAGATGTACGACACCACGCCTGGCCGCATGATGATTGGCGAATTGCTGCCCAGACGTATTGGCGTTGACTACGACCTCATAAATCGGCCGCTGACCAAGCGCGAAATTTCGCACATGATCGACGTGGTGTACCGCCACTGCGGTCAGAAAGAGACGGTCATCTTCTGCGACCGCGTCATGGGCCTCGGTTTCAGGCATGCGTGCCGGGCCGGCATTTCGTTCGGAAAGGACGATATGGTCGTGCCGGACAACAAGGACGAGCTTGTTGATGAAACCCGTGTGCTCGTAAGCGAGTATGAGCAGCAATATTATGATGGCTTGATCACCCAGGGCGAGAAATACAACAAGGTCGTCGATGCCTGGGCCAAATGTACCGATCGTGTTGCCGATGAGATGATGGACCGCATTTCGGCGGTGAAGCAAGACAAGAAGACTGGCCGTGAGGCACCGATCAACTCCATCTATATGATGGCTCACTCCGGTGCGCGTGGTTCAGCTGCGCAAATGAAACAGCTCGCCGGCATGCGTGGCCTGATGGCCAAGCCGTCGGGTGAAATCATCGAAACACCGATCATCTCGAACTTCAAAGAAGGGCTGTCGGTGCTCGAGTATTTCAACTCCACCCATGGTGCGCGAAAAGGCCTCGCGGACACCGCACTCAAGACCGCGAACTCGGGTTATCTGACCCGGCGACTTGTTGATGTTGCTCAGGATTGCATCATCCACGAGGAGGATTGCGGTACAAAGAACGGCATCACGTTGCAGCCGGTTATCGACTCCGGTGAAGTGGTCGTGACGCTTGGTGCTCGGGTGCTGGGGCGGACAACGTCTCAAAAAGTCGTCGACCCGTCATCGGGCACCGTGATCTTGAAGGAAGGAGAGCTGATCGACGAAGTTCACGTCGAAAAGATCGAAGAAGCTCAGGTTCCGGAAATCAAGATCCGCTCAGTTCTCACATGTGAAGCGCTCAGTGGCGCTTGCTGCAAATGTTACGGCCGCGACCTGGCGCGTGGCACGCCTGTCAATATGGGTGAAGCGGTTGGCGTTATCGCGGCACAGTCCATCGGCGAGCCGGGGACACAGCTGACCATGCGGACGTTCCATATCGGTGGTACGGCACAGGTCGTCGACCAGTCGTTTGTCGAGTCCAACTTTGACGGCACGATCAAGATCCAGAACCGCAGCATTGAGAAAGACTCTCAAGGGCGCCTCGTCGCCATGACCCGCAATATGTCGTTGGCGGTTGTCGATGCGGATGGAAACGAGCGCGCGGTTCACCGCATAGCCTATGGTTCGCAGCTTCGTGTTGATGAAGGAGACAAGATCAAGCGTGGCGAACGTTTGGCGGAGTGGGATGCGTACACCCGCCCGATCCTGACGGAGACTGATGGCGTTGTTGAATTCGAAGACCTTGTCGACGCGGTATCGGTCAATGAAAAGACCGACGAGGCGACAGGTATTACGAACCGCGTGATTGTCGACTGGCGTGCCAGCACGCGTGGCGAGAGCCTCAAGCCGGCAGTTGTTGTCAAAGATCCGAAGGGTAATCCGATCACGCTCGCGCGTGGTGGTGAGGCTCGTTATCTGCTGTCCGTCGACGCAATTCTTTCGGTTGATCCGGGACAGAAAGTCATAGCAGGCGACGTGCTTGCGCGTATTCCGCTGGAAAGCGCCAAGACCCGCGATATTACTGGCGGTCTGCCGCGCGTTGCGGAACTGTTTGAGGCACGGCGTCCGAAGGATCACGCCATTATCGCTGAAATCAGCGGGACGGTTGAGTTCGGCCGTGACTACAAAAACAAACGCCGGATTGCGATCATCCCTGACGACGAGAAGGCTGAGACCTCAGAGTATCTGATCCCGAAAGGTCGGCATCTGGCTGTTCAAGAGGGCGACCGGATCGAGAAAGGCGAGTTCCTGCTCGATGGCCATCCCGCACCGCATGACATTCTTGCGATCAAGGGCGTTGAGGAGCTGGCGGCCTATCTGGTTTATGAGATCCAGGAGGTTTACCGGCTCCAGGGTGTGACCATCAATGACAAGCACATTGAGGTGATCGTTCGCCAGATGCTGCAGAAGGTCGAGGTCGAGGATATCGGTGACACAGGTTTCCTCAAGGGCGAGCAGATCGACCGGCTTGATTTCGACAACCGGAACGCGGAAGTAAAAGCCGAAGGCGGCAAGCAGGCGACGGCAAGCCCGGTTCTGCTTGGTATCACCAAGGCCAGCTTGCAGACACGCAGCTTCATCTCGGCAGCGTCGTTCCAGGAAACCACCCGCGTGCTCACCGAAGCGTCGGTGAATGGCAAGGTGGATAACCTGGAAGGGCTGAAAGAGAATGTGATTGTCGGGCGTCTCATTCCGGCGGGCACCGGCGGCATGCTGAACGACTTGCAACGTGTTGCGGCCCACCGTGACGAGCTGATCGTTGAAGAGCGTGCACGAAATGCTGCCGAGCGCCT
>DEIT01000227.1 GCA_002352635.1 Hyphomicrobiaceae bacterium UBA2767
ATCCGCCACGACAGAGGGCGAGGTACAGACAATCATTGCGGTATCGTCATGCACATGTTTCCCGTCGAGCAGGTCAGCAACGCTGCTCATCTCCAGCAGCGACAGCTGGGGCGCGGCAAACACCACGATATCGAGCTTGTCGCCCTTGCCGCCAAAATCACCCCGCAACGCATCGAGATCCGCCTTTGTAATTTTCTGTGCTTGCGGTGGTGCTCCGCGGCACACATCGTCAAGCGTCGGCGCTTCCGGTGTGATCCCCACCAGGTGAAACAGAGGCGTTGATCCGAAACTCGCCATGGCCGCACCCAGATGTTTCATTTCATCTGATGTGGGGACCACTTCGAGGCCTTCGATTACGGGCACCTCCCAATAGGAGCCGGACAACCGGCCGACGAGACCACCAAGAACGCCCCATTCGGTCAGTTCGCGCGGTTGGTGCGTAACGGTGAAGCGCTTGGTCGCTATCCGGTTCTCATCAAGATGAAGCCCGTAGCGAGGGGTGCGCCCGGTGAGGCCAGCGGCAAGTGCGGAAGGCCCGCCTTCAAAGTTGGAATAGGCACCGAGTGCGGAGTTGCAGTAGATGACGACACCGGTATCGCCGAAGGCGACATGATCGCCCTGCACCGGCGGCATGATGGTCTGGTAGTTGATGCAAGTGTTGGTCATCAGAATGCCGAGCTTTTCGCAGGCCGTGATGGTCCGGCGATCGAGATCCGCCATGACCTCTGTCTGGCCCAACGGCCGGTAGTATTCGAGGTCCACGCCGCGCGGGTCGGTGATCATTGGCACCGCCACCCGACGCTCCTTCTCGGGATGAGAAGCGAGAGATTCAAGAAAGACAACGCCGGCTTCACCGACAGATTCCGGATCCGCCATCATGTGAGCCTGGGAGACGGGAACCAGGTCGGCCGCATCGAACATGGCGCCGACCTTGACCATATGGTCCATTGCCCACCGTTTCGGCTCGCCCATTTCGCCGGCGAGCATGGCTTTTTCTTCTTCAGAGAGTTCCATGGGATTTCAGATTGCCTCAGGGATTCCTGTGCTCTCAACCGCTTCAATTGTTTCGCTGGCGTCTATATCACGCCCATATGGATTGTCGCCAACCCAGAGCGTTCATCAATTCATGTCCGTTGAGCATTATTCTGTGGTGCATTCAAATCGCCGCCTCGTAACTTGATTTCCGGGGCTGCAAGTGTGCGTAAATGGGGCAGACCCATGCCATGCTTCCAGGTGACAGAAAAACACTCCCCCAGACCCCTGCGATGGGCTGCCGGTATTATGGCGCTCTGGCTTCTTGCATCGGTTGCCGGCGAGGCGCGCGGGGAAGAGGACGAACCGGTAGAGACTCCCAAAACACCTGCGCAAAAGCAGGCTGATGACCGCGCGACCTTTGTCGCCGATGTGTGCAAACGTATCGAGACGGCAGCCCAGGCGCGGAACCTCCCCCCGGCATTTTTCGCCCGGCTCATTTGGAAGGAAAGCCGGTTCGATCCCAATGCGCGCAGTCACAAGGGCGCCTCAGGGATCGCCCAGTTCATGCCGGGTACCGCGCGGCTTCGCGGTCTGGACGATCCGTTCGATCCCCGAAGTGCAATTCCCGCGTCAGCGCATTACCTCTCCGATCTGCGAGACAAGTTTGGCAATCTGGGGCTGGCGGCAGCAGCTTATAATGCGGGGCCGAACCGGGTGCGGCGCTGGCGTGAGGGACGCTCCACCCTCCCGGCCGAAACTCAGGACTTCGTGATCTCCATCACCGGCGTTGCATCCAGTGAATGGAACGGCCCGAAAACGCCGGAGGCTGATTTTGTGCTGGATAAGGAATTGTCGTTTTTCGACGCTTGCCGCCAGCTTCCGGTTCGCCGTCTCAAGCCGGACATCAGATATGCAAGCTATGGAAAGGCCCCTTGGCAGCCTTGGGGTGTCCTGCTGACGTCGGCCTGGTCGCCGACGAAGGCGCTCTCTCAATATGCAAGGATCCAGCGAAAGTACTCCAGCGTGCTGGGTGGTAAGGATCCCATGGTCCTGCGCACGATCAATTACACCCGGGGCCGCGCGCCGCGCTTCAGAATACAGATTGGCCAGCCGGACCGGACCAAGGCGAAGACGTTCTGCAATCGACTGCGCAAGAAAGGCGCGACCTGTCTGGTCGCTAAAACCAGGAAATAGCGGGAGTTGCTCCCGGCCAAGATTGGAAGGGTATCGCCCCTCGCCCGCTAGCGGAACAAATCGAACCAGGCTTCGCAATAGGTGGGTTCGGCCATTGGCCTGCGCATGATCATGATCTCGCATATCATCATCTTGCAACTATTCGACGAACCCAAAATCCAGATGCACAACGGGGTCGCGATCACAAACACGGTCAAGGAAATGACCACGGCAAGCAGCAATGTTTGAGCTGTGTCTTTCAGCGTCACAACGGTCTCGCAAGGGTCGCTCCTGACCACACTATTGCAAAAACCAAATGGTGAAGACCAGAGGACATTGGCAGCGCGGTCAGTTCGTAATTCTGATACGCGTGTTGCGATATCCATGCTTGCGGATCAAATTGAACAGGGTTGCTGCACTTGCCGGATGCAGCCTGATGCAACCATGCGACACAGGCCTGCCCAGCCGGCTCACTTCGTTCGTTCCATGAATGGCATAACCGCCCCGGAAAAACACCGAGTATGGCATCGGCGCACCCCGATAGATGCTGGAGCGGTGGTTCTTGTTCAGCCAGTAGGGATGGTAGCTGCCTCTGGGGGTGCGATAGCCTCGCCGCGCTGTTGAAACTGGCCAAGTGGCCCGCTTGGCACCATTCACATAAAGGTATAACCGCTGCTGCGAAATATCGATATGGGCTACGATTTTCGCGCTTGCCTGACCTGAAAAAAGCATCGATGCCGCCAACAGCAGGCATGGCAGAATAAAACGAAACATGGGACTAGCCTCCTGTTGGGCCCGGGCTGACCATCAACACCAGGATGGTCAGCGTGCAGGCCATTCATTTTTGCGCCTCATCGCGCATTGTATCTTGGACCATAACCGGGGAAACCAATGCGTTATAAGAGGAACCCACCATTTGGCTTAACAGGTCCGGCCTAATGATTTTGGTGACGGATCTAAAGAAATTCACCACCACCATAATCATCATGCAGGCGCTAACACATTGAATATGG
>DEIT01000128.1:0-4758 GCA_002352635.1 Hyphomicrobiaceae bacterium UBA2767
TTTCAAATGATGCTGCAATGACCTCGTCCATGGATATGGTCTGTTCGGTTTTGACGTCCGTAAACGTGCCGTCAGCAAAGTTCATATCGTCTGCATTGGAGTTGAGCAGGTGCGCTGCAAGCACCTTTGCCTTTTCGAGCACTTCCTTTGCCGCTTTCAGCACCGCATTGCCACCAACCTCGAGGTTTCGCGACCCGCCATGGCCGCCGCCGATCGGTGTGGCCTTGGTGTCCGCCTGGATGAAATCGACTTTGTCGAAATTGATACCAAGCGTGTGCGCAAGGATCTGCGCTTTAGATGTCTCATGCCCCATGCCGGTTGAGTGTGAGCCCACTCTCAGTGTGGCGCTTCCGTCCTTCCCGAACGATATGCCCGCGAACTCCTTTGGCGCGCCACCGGTGCATTCCAGGTAAGCCGCAATAGAAAATCCGCGGCGCAAACCTTTCTTTTGACTTTCCTCGACACGGCTCGCGTAGCCTTCGCGGTCGGTCATCTTGAGCGTGCGCTCAAACACCTCGGGAAAATTCCCGCAGTCCACATCAAGTCCCATGGGCGTTTTTCGCGGCAGGCTGTCCTCGGGCATGAGATTCTTGCGCCTGAGTTCAATCGGGTCAAACCCGAGCGTCGTTGCAGCGTGCTGTATGATGCGTTCAATCTGGTATGAGGCCTCGGGCCGACCTGCACCGCGATAGGGATCCGTGGGCATGGTGTTGGTGAAGACGGCCACAGAGGAATAGTACATCGCCGGAATAAAATAGGCGCCGCCTTGCGTGCGCGCAGAACCACCTGTCGGCGTGAACGGTCCGATGGTCCAGCAATAAGCGCCGATATCGCCGATCGTTTTTGTGCGGAGCCCCAGAAACTTCCCGTCCTTGTCGAGCGCAAGCTCAACGGTCGAAAACTGGGCGCGGCCATGGGTGTCCGACTGAAAACCTTCGTTGCGGTCGTTGATCCACTTGATCGGGCGTCCCAGCTTCTTTGCGGCATAAAGCAAAATTGGCGGCTCGGGATAGCTGCTGTTCTTCGCACCAAAACCGCCGCCCACATCAGGCGCAACGTGATGGATCGAGTCGGCTGGAATTTTCAGCACATCGGCAAATGTGGCGCGGTTCGCGTGCACGTTCTGTGTCGCGTTCTGCAGTTTGTAACTGTCGGTGTCGGCGTCATATGTGGCAACTGCTCCGCGTGTCTCGATCGGTGTGGCGGTGACGCGGTTGTTGACCAGGTCCAGGGAGACGACGTGGTCGGCATCCGCAAATGCCTTGTCGGTTGCCTCTTTGTCGCCAAGCTCGAAATCGAGGCAAAGATTGCCTTCAATGTCGTCCCAGATTTGCGGGGCACCAGTTTCAATCGTCTTGCGGAGATCGGTGACGGCAGGCAGTTCCTCGTAATCGACGTCAATGACTTCAGCCGCATCCTGCGCCTGTTCGCGGGTTTCCGCGACAATCATGGCGACCGGTTCTCCGACGTAACGTGCGCGCTCGATCGCGAAGCAATGGCGCGGCGGCTGGTTGAGCGGCGTTCCATCAATCTTCTTGGCGACTGCTGACTTCGTCGGAATGAACTGGAAATCTTCTGCGGCCCAGTCCTTGCCCGTTATGATGCCGAGCACACCCGGCATACTCTCGGCCTCACTCGTGTCGATGCTCAGGATTTTCGCATGCGCGTGGGGTGAGCGGAGGACGACCGCATGTGCGAGTGCCTCGTCGGTTATGTCATCGACGTAGGTGCCGGTGCCGGTGAGAAAGCGAACGTCCTCCTTGCGGCGAACGGGCTGTCCAATTCCATATTTTTCCATTCTATTTCACCTGTTCAAGCAGCATTTTCGACTGCGCGTCGGGCAAGGGTTGTCACCAAACTTGCGCGGTACTGCGCCGAGGCATGGATGTCTGTGCTGAGCTCTTCGGAAGAAATTGATATGCCGTCGAGAGCGTCCGCGGAGAAATTCTTCTCAAGCGCTTTTTCGAAGTCTGTTGCGCGGAACACGCATGGGCCCGCACCCGTGACCGCAACGCAGACTTGGTCTCCGGACTTGGCCACAAATACACCAACAAGCGCGAAGCGGGAGGCGGGTTGTGGAAATTTCATGTAGGCCGCCTTGTCCGGCACCGGGATTGCGATTTTTGCGATTATCTCACCCTCATCAAGGGCGGTTTCGAACAGGCCGGTGAAGAAGTCTTCCGCGGCAATCTCGCGACTTGTTGTGTGAATAGTTGCGCCAAGTGCAACCAGTGCGGCGGGATAGTCGGCTGCGGGGTCGTTGTTGGCGATAGAGCCGCCGATGGAGCCCCGGTTGCGCACCGCCGGGTCACCAATATCATTGGCAAGCTGCGCCAGCGCGGGAACGGCCTTTTTGACATCGGCCGACGATGCGACCTCGGCGTGGCTGGTCATGGCGCCTATGGTGAGCGTATCGCCAACAATGGAGATACCCTGCAGTTCGCCAATTTTGCCAAGGTCGATAACGTCCGATGGCATGGCAAGGCGCTGTTTCATGACGGGAATAATCGTTTGTCCGCCCGCCATGAATTGTGGATCGTCGGCGTCAGAGAATATTTTTACCGCTTCGTCCAGCGTATCCGGGCGGTGGTAGGTGAAGTCGTACATGAGCCCGCTAACCCCGCATCGCTTTGGCGCCATCGAGGACGGCGTGAACAATATTCTGGTAGCCGGTGCAGCGGCACAGATTGCCCTCCAGCCCCTTTCGCACGGCGGCATCGTCAAGATCTGGATTCTGTTCCGCCAGGGCAACAGCCGACATCAACATGCCGGGCGTACAGAAGCCGCATTGCAGGCCGTGATGCTCGCGAAATGCTTCCTGCATGGGGTGGAGCTTGCCGTTCTTTGCCAGCCCCTCAATTGTCGTGACGCTGGCGCCGTCCGCCTGTACCGCCAGCATGGCGCAGCTTTTGACCGGCTTTCCGTCAACGTGGACAACGCACGCGCCGCACTGGCTCGTATCGCAGCCAACATGAGTTCCGGTGAGAGCGAGATTGGAACGAAGCACACCTGAAAGCAGGCTGCGCGCCTCAACTTCAACAGTGACTGGATTACCGTTCACCGTCAGGGATATAACGGGCATGACTGTGACAAACTCCGCTGTATGATAGAGCGCATTCCGGAAGGTTCGCCGGACCTTACATCACGAATTGCAAGATGAGAATAACCGCAGGATGTATTGTTGTTTTTTCCTGCACGGCATGAATGCGCATGCCGGGGATATAGGGAGCAGATATGAAACTTGCTGAAGAAATCAGGATTGAAGCACCGCGGGAGAAGGTTTACGCGGCGCTGAATGATCCGGAAATCTTGCGCCAATCGATCCCCGGCTGTGAGACGCTTGAGATGGTGTCCGACACGGAATTGAACGCCACCATAAGAGCGAAAGTCGGTCCCGTACGCGCACGATTCAAAGGCGAGGTGACGCTGTCGGACCTGAACCCCCCGGAGAGCTATACACTGGCGGGACAGGGTAAGGGCGGTGCGGCGGGGTTTGCGCGCGGAGAGGCGTCGGTTCGCCTCACCGAGGATGGCGATGCGACTCTGCTTCAATATGATGTCAATGCCACTGTGGGCGGCAAACTTGCCCAACTCGGCGGTCGGCTTATTGACAACAGCGCGCGTGCGCTCGCGGGTGAGTTTTTTGAAAATTTCCGCAAGGTGGTGTCAGGAGAGGATGAAAGCAGAGAGAGTGAGGAACTTGCGTCATGAGCACGACGTTAGAAACCGCAAGCGCCTGGATCGACGAGGGCCGTAACATTGCCCTGGCAACGGTGGTGGAGACCTGGGGTTCGGCACCGGTTCCGGTCGGCGGGCATCTGGTCATTGACGGGCAAGGTGACTTTGCCGGGTCGGTGTCCGGCGGGTGTGTCGAAGCCGAAGTGATCGCACGGGCGGAGGATGTCATCTCCAGCGGTCGGCCTGAACTTCTGGAATTTGGTGTTGCCAACGAGACCGCCTGGGGTGTTGGGCTTGCTTGTGGCGGGCGCATCCGCGTCTTTGTCGAAAGGCTCGGATAGCCTTCATGCGCAAGGAAACCCTGAGGGATGTGCTGGAGGCGCAGCAGTTGCGACGCGCGCTGGTGCTGATCACGCCTCTCGGTGGCGGGGACGAACAGATTGTCCATGAGGAGGCGCTGGATAAGAACCATGTCCACGCCGCACCGATAAAGGAATGCTTCCGCACCGGTCGTAGCGAGATTATCGAGACGGGAGAAGGCGAGATTTTCTTGCAGGCGTTCCTGCCCGCACCGCGCGTTATGATCATCGGTGCCACTCATATCGGCCAGGTTCTGGTGCGGCTTGCCCGCGAAATTGAGATCGAACCCATCATAGTCGACCCGCGTACCGCATTCGCGACCGAAGAGCGGTTTCGCGACGTGGACGTTATCGCGGAGTGGCCAGGCGATGCGCTGAAGAAAATAGGGCTCGATCGGCGTTGCGCGGTTGTCTGCCTTGCCCATGTGCCGGATATCGATGATGAGGCACTGGGTGCAGCACTTGAGAGCGACTGTTTCTATATCGGAGCGCTCGGGAGCAGCCGATCTCACGCGAAGCGGCTTGAGAGGCTCCAGGAAAAAGGCCATGCGGAAACAGGTTTCGGGCGCATCCACGGTCCGGTTGGCCTCGACATCGGGTCGGTGAGTCCGGCTGAAATCGCGCTTTCGATCATTGCGGAGATCGTGCAGGACCTGCGATCTGTTGCGGCAGAGTGAGGGGTGACAGTGTCCACCGCTGGCAAGTCATCGATCTGTGGGGT
>DEIT01000128.1:4811-5194 GCA_002352635.1 Hyphomicrobiaceae bacterium UBA2767
CCTTTGGTGCGTCGTATGGCCGAGCGCCTTCTCGAGAGCCGATTGGCGAATGTCGTTGTCGTGACCGGTTTTGAGTCAGAACGTGTTAGGCAAGCACTGTCGGGACTGCACGTTCAATGCGTCGACAATCCGGACTTCGAAACAGGTCTTGCTTCTTCGCTTCGCGGCGGAATTGGTAGCGTATCGGACGAAGCCAGCGGCGCGATGATTGCACTTGGAGATATGCCGGGAGTGACAACCGCGTTGGTCGATCAGCTCATCGATGCCTTCGAAGGGGAGGAGAGTGGCAAGATCGTTTTCCCAACTTGTGATGGGCGCCAGCGCAATCCGGTGATTTGGCCCAAACGCTATTTTGCTCCACTCCTCTCGCTCCAAGGTGACAG
>DEIT01000168.1:0-969 GCA_002352635.1 Hyphomicrobiaceae bacterium UBA2767
AATTGCTGCCAGCACTCAGTCCCGAACGAGAAGGCGGCGAGGTGAGTCCCGCCAAGCGCTATTTCCTGTCTGCGACCGGGCTCACCGCGTTCCTTATTTTCTGGGAGACGGTTGCACGAAGCGGTCTCATTGAACCCCATCTTCTGCCGCCACCCTCGACGCTACCCGCAACACTTGCATCCGAAGCAGGGCTCGGCATCTGGCAAGCCATGGTCTGGGCAAGCCTGCGGCACTACACGATCGGGTTGCTGGTGGGATCGATACTGGGTGTCTCGCTAGGCGTGTGTGTGGCGCTCTTCCCGATGGTCGAGGCCAGCCAGGCATGGCTGGCGCGGGTATTCCGACCCATTCCCCCACTGGCCTGGATACCATTTGCGATCATCTGGTTCGGGATTTCAGAAACAGCCGCTGCCTTCATCATTTCAATCGGCATTTTCTGGATCAACTATTTCACGTCGATTGCCGCCGTTCAGGCCGTGGACAAGGACCTGATCGAGGTTGCCCGCGCTTTCGGGCACCGCAGCTTTTTCGCATTGCTCCGCAAAGTCATTTTGCCCGGTGCCGCGCCCGGCATTTTGAGCGGCCTGCGCGCCGGGCTGGGGCAGGGGTGGATGACGGTTGTTGCCGCTGAACTGTTTGGCATTCCCGGAATCGGCCAGCGCATGATCGAAGCTTCGGGTTTGCTCGCGAGCGAGGTGGTGGTCCTCTATATGTTCTCCATCGCACTTCTCTATGGTGTCAGTGATTACATCTTCGTACGAGTTCAGGACCGGATTTTAGAATGGCAACGGTAATCCATACCAAGGATCTTGCCGTGAGTTTTGACGGCCATACTCCGGTCTTCGAAGGCCTGAACGTCGCCGTCGAGAGGGGAGAGTTCGTAACGGTTGTCGGTGTGTCGGGAGCAGGTAAATCAACGCTGTTGCGCGTCATCGCCGACCTTATTCCACCTTTTCGCGGATCGGTCAG
>DEIT01000168.1:1092-4030 GCA_002352635.1 Hyphomicrobiaceae bacterium UBA2767
GTTGGGCTGGAAGGCTACGGAGATCGTTGGCCCTACCAGCTTTCCGGCGGTCAACGCCAGCGCATCGGCATCGCGCGCGCGTTGGCTGTTAATCCCGACATTCTTCTTATGGATGAACCATTCGGTGCGCTTGACGCGATAACACGCACCGGTTTGCAGGACGAACTGCTGCATATATGGAAAGAGACCGGAAAATCCATTTTGTTTGTGACACATGACATCGAGGAAGCGGTTTATCTTGGTGACAGGGTCCTGCTGCTGGGCGACAGGCCCGGGCGCATTGTCGAGGAATACAAAATCAAGCTTTCACGCAAGTCCCGGCGGGGAGGCGCTGCATTCCTGGCCCAGGTCGAACGCGTCAAGAAGGGGCTTCAGGCCGCGATCACTGCTTCGGCAGTATGAGGACCTGGCCGAAACGGCAGGAGGAGAGCACGTATGAGCGTCATAACAAAAGAAAGACCGATTATCGTCACCGGGTCGGAACGCTCCGGCACGACGCTGATCATGACCATCCTGGGCTGTCACCCTGAGATCGCGGTACCGGAAGTGACCTGGTATTACCCCCGATTTCGACCCTACATCCATACCTATGGCGATCTGTCCGTTGCGGAGAATTTCAGGACGCTCGTCAATGAGATGGCGTACGGAACACGCAAACCGTTTTTCGGGCTGGATGTGAACCCGGTCATCTTCGCCAATGAGATCCATGATCTGGCGATGGGAAAGGAACAAAGTTTTGCCGGTGTCTTTACGGCAGCTCTCGAGCGCTATGCGCAGGCACAAGGCAAACCGCGCTGGGGCGAGAAGACGCCCTATAATTTGTTCTATATCGGCGAGATCGTTGAGGACCTGCCAGACGCGCAAATCGTCTTCATTACCCGCGACGGGCGCGATGTCTGTGCTGAATTTCTTGATGCCTCCTTTGGCCCCACCAACATCTACGCCGCCTCCGAACTTTGGGATATGGGGCAGAAGGCGGTGATGCCTTGGCGGGACTCGCTGAAATCCGACCAGTGGTATGACGTGAATTACGAGACGTTGGTGCGCGATCCTGTCGGCGAATTGAAGAAGCTTTGCGCTTTTCTTGGGGTCGACTACACGGATGAGCTACTGGCATTTCACTCGACGCCAATAGCGCAGAGGCGTGGACAGACCAAGGATAACGCCGCGCTCGCCGACCCGATTTCCGACAAATATGTCGGCCGCTACAAGTACGAATTGAGCGTGCGCGATCAGCAAATATTCTCATCCATTGCCGATGATACGATGCGCGCGCTTGGCTATGAGGAGCTTGCCGAACCATTGGCGCTGAGCGATGAACAAATCGCACTTTATGAGGAGATGGACGGGCGTTACCGGGCGGCAACCCTGGATGCGCCTGCCGGCTGGATCGTGTTTGAAAGCTATAATGACTGGCTGGTCGATCAGCGCGAAGCCCGCCGACGGGCCGGCGTCTGGTCGAGCGTCCCTGATCCTGCTCCATTCCCGATCGGCCACAAGCACGAGGAGTATTTCTCAGGCATGCGTGCGAAGCGGCAATGGAAGGATCATTACAGCGTCAAGCGGGAGTATTCCCAGACCAGGTCCGTCCTCTAGGCCGATACGGCCTGTGGATATCGGTGCCTGACGTGATGAAGCGCGTCAACCCCGAGACGAACTACAGGTAATCGTCGGAGAAGGCGTACCAGCGATACAGCATCCTCTGCCCCATGCGCCGGAACGGGGCGAGGGGATGGGTGGGTAGTGCCGAGTTGAAGATCGGCAGATCAGGGATTTCACTCTTCTTGCCGGCAACGATCTGCGCCATGCGACGCCCCGCCTGGGTCGAATACATCACGCCGTTCCCGCCATATCCAAACGCATAGGTGATGTTCTGGCGAAGATGGGGCCGGAAGATGCGCGGCATCATGTCGTGACTGATATCGACCCAGCCCCACCAGTCATACTCGATATCGATACCTTTCAATGCCGGGAATTTGTAATGCAATCCCTCATTGATCAGCAGATCGAGATACTTCGGGTTCCCGGCGTCCTTGCCAGTAATGGCACTGCGGCTGCCGATCTGAAGCCGATTGTCCGGCATCAGGCGGTAGTAGTGGCGCAGGACACGCGTATCGGTGATCACCAGATGGGTCTTGAAGCCACAAGCCTCGAGTTCATCGTCGGTCAGCGGTCTTGTGACGAGAGAATTGGAGAGTACCGGCATATAGCGTTCGCGCACGAGCGGGTTGAGCGGTGAGGAGGTGTACCCCCCCGTTGCTACCGCAACCGCGCGCGCCTTGACCGTGCCGCCGGGCGTGCGCAGATGATGCAGGCCGAAGCGCGGCTCCCACCCCATTACCGGGCTTGCAGGATGGATTTTGACACCGAGTTTGCGCGCCCGTTCGATGTAGCCGAAGGCCAGTTTTAACGGATGGATTCCGATGCCGGAGGGTTCAATCATGGCACCGGCGGCCCCGTTCTCGATAAAATATTCCGATCTCAACCGCTCCGCACTGATCATTTCACACTGATAGCCAAAGGTGTTGGTGAGGAGTTCGGCCTGAGCGGCAAGTTTGGGCATGACAGAGGGCTTGTGCGCCACGTAGATATGTCCGCCGCGCTGGGGCAGGCAGTCGATATCCTTGATCATGTCGCGGAATACGTCGAAGCCCTCTTCGATTTCCGCGTGCATCCGTTTTGCCACATCAAGGCCCCAGCGTTTGATCCACTGGGAGCGCGTCAACCTGCCCGACGCATTCTGAGCCTGCCCGCCATTGCGGCTGGTGCACCCCCAGGCGGTACGATTGGCCTCAAGCACCACGGCCTTGATGCCGTGATCTTTTGCCAGATGGATCGCCGTCGACAGACCGGTAAAACCGGAACCGATGATGGCAACATCAACCTCTATGTCGCCTTTGACCGGCCCATCATCTTCAGGCGTTGGACCTGCAGTCGC
>DEIT01000168.1:4132-4622 GCA_002352635.1 Hyphomicrobiaceae bacterium UBA2767
TATTCAGATACTAGGACAGCTCTTCAGAACATTCGAGGCGAATAAATTTTCGCGCGAGGCGAACAGAGGGTGCTATTGCCTCAGGCTGCATTCTGCAGGGCTGCATCAAGGGCGGCCATTCCTGTGCCGTTCTCGACGCTCCAACCCAAGTCAACAAACGTTGACTCCAAAAGCATCAGGTCTGTCCGAATGTCATCTTCGCTGATACCCCCCATGGTGCCGATCCGGATCACCTTGCCTCTGAGTTTGGTGCGAGATCCGGCAATCACCGTGCGGTATTTTTCATACATGTGGCGAACAACTTCCGAGCCGTCGAGGCCGTCGGGCATTTCCAGCACGCAGACGGTATTTGAAAGCATCGGTGACTTGGTGAAGGTCGACAGTCCCATGGCGGCGGCACCGGCCCGCAGCGCTGAACACAAGCGGACGTGGCGTGATACGACCTCGGGCCAACCTTCGGAATGGATCATGGTCAGGGCTTCACGCAGGC
>DEIT01000168.1:4670-7275 GCA_002352635.1 Hyphomicrobiaceae bacterium UBA2767
TTTCCGACATCCTTTTCGATAACGTTCCAGCCTTTTTCGCTGACGCTGGCAAGGGCAAGGCCAGGCGGGCACATGAGTGCCTTCTGTGACGCTGTGACCAGCACATCGACGCCCCAGGCATCCTGCTGCAAATCCAATCCACCAGCGCCAGATATGGAATCAACCACCAGTACGGCATCGCTCTCGCGAACCACGGCACCGATCGCTTCGAGATCCGTAACCGCTCCTGTCGAACTCTCATTGTGGACGGCGACCACGGCGCGGTAATTATTTCCTGCAAGTTTATCCTTCACGGCCTCCGCACAAACCGCTTCGCCCCAGGGTGCTTCAATTATGTCTGCCTCCCGGTTCAGGGCTTCGGCAATTTGTACGAACCGCTCACCGAACTGACCGTTCACGAGAATAAGCGCCTTGTCGCCCTGGCCCAAAACATTGGCGATTGCCGCTTCCATCAAGCCCGTGCCCGAACTTGCAAAGGCCATGACATCGTTGTTCGTACCGAGGACGGGCTTGGTCAATGCGGCCGTTTCGGTCAGCACCTCCTTGAACTCTGGGCCGCGGTGGGCCACGACCGGTTCGGACAGGGCTTTGCGAATTCTCTCAGGAACAGCGGTCGGTCCGGGCAGTCTCAAGCGGTAGGGACGGGAGGCCTCGGCCATTGGGTTACTCCTTGTCGATCATGTGGAAGGCAGGTCAGGAAAGCCGCCATGATTTTGGAAACAGGGAACCAGGCCACCGGCCATAACAATAGTGCGCACGACGGGTGACAGGGCCTCAGCAGTCAATCCGACGCCACTGGTTTCATTGCGAACACTGAAAGCGTCACCAAGGGTCACGACAAGCCGGTCACCTTCAGCGATGCCGGATGTGTCGCAGATAACCGGAAGCAGGCCGTTGTTGATGGCGTTGCGGTAATAGGTCCGCGAGAAACTCTTGGCCAGCACGGCCTTGATATCTGCGCCGATGACAACAGTTGCCGCCACTTCCATGGCCGACCCACACCCGAAGTTTTCACCCGCGACCAGAATGTCACCGGGCTCAACCGACGCTGCGAATTGTGGGTCGATCGACTCGAAAAGATATTGGCGCAGCACATGGGGATCGAGACTGTCACGCTTGCGGCGTGAGGAAATGATGTAGTCGGTATTGATATCGTCGCCGAATAACCGGGCCCGGCCTTCTATTGTGAGAGTATCCACTATGCAAACTCCCTCGGGTCGGCGATGCGCCCGCGAAGAGCAGAGGCCGCACACGTCATCGGCGAGGCGAGATAAATGGAGGCCTCAGGATTTCCCATCCGGCCTTTGAAATTCCGGTTGGCCGTTGAGATGACATTGACGCCGTCGCCGGGAATGGCACCACAGGTTCCGCAGCACGAACCGCATCCAGCCGTCTGTATGATGCCCCCCATCGCCACAAACTCAGCCAGCGATCCATCCTTGCTGACTTGTGAGAGAATTCCACGCGACGCAGGGGTATAGATCATCTGGACACCCGGCGCGATCCGCTCAGCCTTGCGCAAGACGGCAAGTGCTTCATGAAGATCGCTGGC
Organism: Hyphomicrobiaceae bacterium UBA2767; assembly: GCA_002352635.1. Classification (GTDB taxonomy): domain Bacteria; phylum Pseudomonadota; class Alphaproteobacteria; order Rhizobiales; family Methyloligellaceae; genus UBA2767. The sequence continues at coordinate 6,223 of DEIT01000168.1, forward strand.
CCGCCCTCCCGCGCAGGTGCCGATATAGACCATCTGGATTGACTCATCAGGTGCGTCACTCACCGGGACGACGGTGTGGACCTGATGGGGCAGGGCGATCTGCGGTTCAAGCTGCGACAAATCAACTGTGACTGTCTGGCAGTATTCGGCATCGCTGTCTGCCGCAACCGGCTGGCCGGCATCGCTGCCGTGTGCCTTAAGGAACGCCTCGGTCGTCCCATCGGCATGAAACAACCCACACTTCGCACCCATTTCCACCGACATGTTGGCCAACAACGCGCGGGCGTCCATGTCCAACCCGGCAATAGCGCTGCCGGCAAATTCAAGCGATTTGTATGCGGCACCATCGGCGCCAAGCGTGCGCACGAGAGAAAGCACGATGTCCTTGGCATGGACCTTGTCTGCGGTCGCACCTTCCAGGTCCACTTTGATGGTCTCCGGCACTCGCAACCATATCCGGCCGCCAATCATGGCAGCAGCCAGATCGGATGAGCCGACACCGGTCGCAAAGCAGTTCAGGGCGCCATAGGTCACGGTGTGGCTGTCGGCACCGATAACCAGATCACCGGGCAGGGCACGCCCCGTTTCCATCATGACCTGATGCCCGATGCCGTCACCGACCTCAAATACATTCATGCCGTGTTTTGCGGCGAATGCCCGGATCTGCTCATGCAATGTCGCAGTAATGCGGTTCGGTGGTGGGGAATAGTGGTCGAGGGACACGGATGTGTTTTCCGCATTGGCAATCGAAGCACCGGCCATGCGCTCGAAATAATCGATGGTCATGGGCATGGAACCGTCAGTGGCGATCAGGTGATCGATCCGGCAGATCACCACGTCACCAACCCGTGAATCGGTATCTGATTTACTCGAGAGAATTTTCTCGGCGATCGTCTTGCCGGTCATGGGTTCAGGCGTCCTGTCCGGTAACGTGATGCTGATCAGCCCCGACAGAGTGGGCCGCGCCTATTGTTAGTGCATTGATATTGCGAGGTCCAACAGGGGAGGCGCTCTGCGGCAGGAAAGTTCTTACGCCCTATTTTATTTTGAGGC
>DEIT01000038.1:0-10485 GCA_002352635.1 Hyphomicrobiaceae bacterium UBA2767
TTTACCGCCATAAACATTTTCTGGATTACGAAGCTTTTGCTTGAGCGCCGACCGGTGCATCTCAGTGACGATGAGAAGCGTCTGTACCAACTTGCGCTTCGCAATCTAAGTCCGCGCGACGCGCTCAAACTGTTCCGGCTCGGTGCCTGGACGTCTGCGCCTACAGGGACTGTTTTCCTCACACAGGACCAGCCGGTGGATGAGCTCATGCTCATTGTCGACGGGAAGGTTAGCGTCGAATGCGACGGCGAGGTCGTTGACATGATCGGCGAAGGGCGTTTTCTCGGCGCTACAGCGTTTCTCAGCAGAGGCACAGAATTCACTGCGCCGGTGACGGTCACGGCGAGCGAAGAAACCCGCGTTATCGTCTGGCCGGCAGCCAAGCTCGAAACCCTTTTTGCCAAGGAGACGGATATTGAGGTGGCAGTAGAGGCAAGTCTCGGCTTGGAACTGTCGCGCTTCCTGCAATCTGCGCGCGCGCAATTTCTCCGCCATCATGTGGCTTAGGGAGGGCAGACCGTACGGACGTCCAGGCGCAATCCCCCGCTGGTTCGACGAAAGACTCCAGCCGAAATGCAGGCCAAATCACGTAACCAGTTGTAGCTCGCCATTGTCATCGAACTGATATTCGAAGGTGAACCACTTCTTGGTTTCGCTTCCGGTTTCGATGCGAAAGGCTGCGATCAGGCGTTCGCCGTCGGTTTTCAGATAGATCGTCCCATAGACGATCACGTTTGAACGCCCGAGCGTCCAGATATCGTCCATGATCCGGTCGCGCCGCTTGTCCGTCGGGCTATCGCGCAGCTGATTCACCCGCTCAATGAGTGCCTGAACCATCTTCTCGTCTTCGAGTTCGCGAGTGGAACGCTGCAGCTCGGTGGAGAGGAGAACCGGCGTGGCACTGCGGCCCAGCTTGCCTAGCCTTCCGAGAAGGTCGGGGCGGGGATGAATGTGGCCCTCCTTGTCACCGGATGAAATCACGAAAGCGGCAGGAAACACGGTTTCTATGAAGGCGTCCGTCACTTTCTCAGAGCCGTGGTGGCAGACCTTCATGACGTCGGCGCGGAACGACTCTGCTGCCTTGTCGATCATGTCGTTGTAGGTCTGGCTGCCGGCCTTGGGGAACCTGTCCAGGCCGCTGAGGCGCTTCAGCAGAAACTTCTCGGCCTTATCGTTCAGATCACCACCAAACAGCACCTTGAACTTGCCATAGTGCAGCCGAAGCAGGACGGAATGACCATTCTTTGTCTCGCCATAGCTGCCATTTCGTCTGAGCCGTGGTTTGCCCGCGGCATCGGATTCGACCATCGGCCCAACAACTTCGATTGCATAATCGCGACCGTCGGCGGGCGCGAAGGCCGGCATCCAGCTGCGCCCGTTTTCCTTTGTTGCATGCTCAGTTGAGAGCATGGCGAATGATTTGATTTTCGGATTGTTCAGTGCATTGCGCATGACCTTGGGAAATTCGAAATCACCAATATCGATGCCGGCTCCGAACAGTCGCTTGATATCATCCGTATCGATGGCGACGTCGCTTATGTAGCTGATGCCATTGGCGGGATCTTTCTTTAAGCCGCCGATCTTATCGAACGTGCCGGAAACGGGGCGCTCCACCAATCCGCTGTGATAGACGACATCAAAACCACAGCCTGGCGCGGCGAAAATCGGTTCGAATCCGCCATAGTGGTCCTCGTCGGGATGCGTGATAACCGCCGCGTGGAACTGGAAATCCACATTGTAGGGTTTGAAGCGCTTCAGGAGGAATTCAAACATATTCGTGGAGATACCGGCATCGATGACAATCACCGCCTCGCCTTCATTGCGCTCCGGCGTAACCAGTACACATCCGTCTCCCTGTCCCACATCGAGGAAAATGATTTCGAGAGGGCGCGTCTTGGCGGTGTGCGCTTCTGGAATGAAGACGGTTTGCGGACTATCGCTGTTGGGGCCCCATTTGATCCGAAGCCACCCATCGGGCTCTTCGCCTTCGACGCTCAACCAGTCGCCCCATAGCACCTGGCGAAATTTCGTCGTCCGATTAGCCTTGTAAAGATAGGTTTTGACCGTTTTCCCTTTGTCGTCCTTGGGTAAACCTACGAAACAATGCGCCATGGCAATTGCACCTCCCTGCACGCATGCAATCAGGTGCAACCACTTTCTCCCCTAAACGACACGAACGCAAATAACAGCGTGCAGGAACAAACGTCTTTCAGCCTCGGAACCTTCGGTCCTCGCTATTGAACCGAACGGCGCATCTCTCCGGGTGTGGCATCGAACTGACGCTTGAAGGCGCGATTGAACGCAGCTTCCGATCCATAGCCAACCTGTTCCGCGATCGCGGCCAGCGGAGTACTGGTTTCCACAAGTTGGCGCCGGGCAAGTTGCATGCGCCAATGGGTGAGATAGCTGAGCGGCGTCATTCCCATCAGGGATGTGAACCGCTCGGCGAAAATTGTTCGCGACATCCCGGCCTCGGTCGCCATCGCTTCAACCGTCCAGTTTTTTTTAGGTGCACCATGGACCTCGGACAGACACTTTCCCAGTTGAGGATTCAACACTCCTGCCAGGCTGCCCGCGGCGTCACCTGCATTATCGACAAACGCCCTGACGGCCTGAATGAAAATGATCTCCGTCAGACGATGTATGATTGCATCAGATCCTGCACTGCCGCCCATGACTTCGGCTGAGACAAATCGCATGACGGATTCCAGCCAATAGGCGTTCATGGATTGCGTATTCGGGACGTGGAAATAGTTCGGCAAGGCATCAAGGACCGGATGCAAAGCCCCTTCCTCAAACTCGAAGTGGCCGCAAAACAGCTTGCAAGACCGGCCGTCATCCTCGCCGCCGTAAACAAGGGCGCCGTCGCCGGCATATCCTGTTTCACCTATTACTTTGTCTACATCGACTGCCTCGCGGTCCCTGGTATCACTCAGGATATGCGACCTCCCATGGGGTATCACTACGAGGTCGCCTGTCGACAAGCGAATCGGCTCATCAGCACCGTCGACACGCAACCAGCAGTTCCCGCGCATCGCCATATGAAACCGGGCGACGTTGCTGAATGCTGGCACGCGAACCCCCCAGGGCGGGTTGAAGTGGGTGTGGAAGTAAACCGAGCCGCGCATCCGAAGTACATCCAGAATCTGGCTCAATGCATCATTTGCCATGTGAGTTTCCGGGGCTGCTTCTCATATCGACTATATGCCCTACTTGTTGTGTATCGGCAAGAGTTCGGACGATTGATCAATAATTACGTACTTTTGGGCATGGATAATACGGAAAAGTGGACACACATAAGTATCCATGGACGAACGGCCTTCGTCCCGAACTGCTTTCGTCATTATATGGAGCCACGACCATGGATTTACGTTTTGTCACACGAACAATACATGCCTACCTTGATTATCCCGTTGCCTTGAGCCTGATGGCAGCGCCATTTCTGTTGCAGCTTGGAAGTTCAAATCCGCTTGCTTTTTGGCTTGCTCTCGTTACGGGCGGGGCTGCGTTTTTGCTGACGCTGTTCACCGATCATCAGCTCGGTGTGTTTCGCGTTCTGCCCTACTCGTTTCATCTGGCGGTCGATCTCGCCGTCGGTATCGCATTCGTGCTCGCGCCGAGCTTGTTCGGGTTCACTGGAATTGATGCCTGGTATTATTGGATCAACGGCGCCGCGGTGCTGCTTGTCGTCAGCCTGCACAAACCGGAGATTGAAACATCCGTGTCGGCGGCACACACATGAGCCTGGGAAGCCCGGGAGGAATACTTCCCGGGCTTTTTGCCCAAAGCGGTGCGGAAAAGGCGGGCTAGAGAACCAACCCATCAGGAATCGACGAGACATCCGAAACGCCCGTATGCGCCATGCCCACGTCGAGCTCGTTGGCGAGGATCTGCAGCGTTTTGATCACGCCAGCTTCGCCATCGGCAGCAAGTCCGTAAAGGAATGCGCGTCCGATAAAACACGAGCGCGCACCCAACCCGAGGGCCTTGAGGACATCCAGTCCAGTTCGGACCCCGCCGTCGAGAATAAGCTCCACGTCATCACCGACCGCATCTCGGATTGCAGGCAGTGCGCGTGCGGGGGATTGCGCGCTATCGAGCTGGCGTCCGCCGTGATTTGACACCGCGATTGCGTCAGCACCCAGGTCGACTGCAATACGGGCGTCTTCAGTATCGAGAAGCCCCTTTACCATGAGCTTACCGTGCCAGTTCTTGCGAAGCCACTCCAAGTCGTCCCGGTCGTAAGCGCCCTTGTAGTTGTCCTTGAGCCATGCCGAACATGACCCCAGGTCCGCTTTCTTCCCGACGAATTCCTGAATGTTTCCGAATGTTCGCCTCTGGCTGGTCAGCCAGCCAATGAGCCATGATGGGCTGCGTGCCACATCGAAAACGAAGCGGGGTGTCAGTCGGAGAGGCACGATCAGGCCATTCTTTGTATCTCGATGGCGCGGGCTCATCACATTGGCGTCCATGGTGATGACCAGCGTTGAACATTTGGCTTCGCGTGCCCGCTCAAGCAGGGTCTCGTTCACGCCGCGGTCCTTGAAAATGTAGAGCTGGAACATGAATGGATCGTCCAGTTCCGCCGCCACATCAGCCAATGAACAGGTTGAGAAGGTACTAAGGCAGAATGGCACACCATGTTCCTGAGCGGCACGTGCCGAATAGACTTCGCCATGGGGAGATATCAATCCAGCCAATCCGGCAGGCGCCAGGGCGATCGGCATGGCAGCCTTATGACCGACGATCGTGGTGCTTGTATCGCGTGAGGAGACATCGACCAGAACCCGTTGACGGAGTCTGAGAGCGGCCAGATCGGCTTCGTTGTCCCGCAAGGTTGTTTCATCAAAAGACCCCCCATCCACATAATCGAAAATCGATCGGGGAAGGCGGCGCTTGGCTGCGAGTCTGAGATCGGCGACATGACGTGTGCCGTTAAGCCGGGACTTCCGTGCTGGCCTGAGATGCAGTGGTGCGGCGGGCTGCGTCATGTGTTTTCAGAATCTATCGGCAATGGGCATCAGCGGCTCTCCTGACTGCCGCTGACTGGCTACACTATTGAATGCTCAGGAAAAGAGCACGTCTTGCTATATCGGCCAGATTGACAGAAATGGCCCATGGGGGCTTCCTAAGAGTCGATCAAGCCGAAAGCAACACTCGCATGCAACCTGTCGTTGAACCAAATGCCGGGTCCCAATCTCGGATTGTCGTTGCCGGCGCTGGCAGCATCGGCTGTTACACGGGCGGTTGCCTGGCGCTTGCAGGCCGGAACGTGACGCTGCTGCTGCGTGAACGGCTTGCCGTCCCGATTAGCCGTTACGGCCTGCGCGTGCGTGATCTCGGTGGTGTTGAATGCCTTGTCCCGCAGGAGCTCCTGACCCTCGAAACAAATCCCAAAAAGGCACTTTTGAAGGCGGATATCGTTCTGGTTACCGTCAAGGCGGGCGCAACGCCTGAAATGGCTGACCTTATTGCCCGGTATGTGCCGGATGGCGCTGCAATTGTCAGTCTGCAGAACGGGATCGGCAATGATCGCACCCTTTCGACTCGGCTCGGCAATGGGTTCAAAGTCATTCCGGGCATGGTGCCATTCAATGTCGTCCAGAAGCACGACAAAGAAGGCGTATGCGTCCAGCGCGCAACCAGCGGCACCATACTGATTGGCGACACGTTGCCCGGGCTTGCGGATCAGCTGAATGTTGAGGCGTATCCGGTGGCAGCGCATCCCAACATGTCAGGCGTGATGTGGAGCAAGCTCGTCCTCAATATGAACAACGCGCTCAACGCGCTCTCAGGATTGCCGCTCGTCGAGGAGCTTTCCGATCCACTTTGGCGAAATCTGCTTGCCGCGCAAATGGACGAGGCACTTACCGCAATCAGATCGGCCAACATAGGCCTGGCCCGCATTGAGGGCGTGAATCCGAAACTTATTCCATTCGCGCTGCGCCTGCCTACGCCGCTGTTTAAGCTCGTTGCGCGGCGTATGCTCGACATCGATCCTGCTGCGCGCTCCTCGATGTGGGAAGACTTCGAACAGGGCCGGGCAACAGAGATCGACCACCTCCAGGGCGCCGTCATCGATCTGGCGCGGGAGTTTGGGCTGTCAGCGCCGATTTCGGAGCGAGTGGTGGCACTTGTCAAAGAGCGGGAAAAAGATGGGAGGCAATCAACCCGAGTGTCGCCTGATGAGATCGCGGGCGATGCTGAACAATAGACGTCAGGGACCGACAGGAATGAAATCGTACGTTCCCACGCCCTGAATGATCATGAATTTGCAGGGCCCGTTTTCCTCGCCATACACCGTGTGTGTGGTTTTGGGGTCAACAGTAAAGCGTTGGCCCGGCTCAAGCAGGTGTGTGCCGCTCGGCGCTTTCGTCTCGACAACAGTCTGGCCTTCGAGGCACACGAAACTGTCGGAAATTTCGGAATGAAAATGCCAAGGCACGTTTTGTCCGGCTGCGAGAGTAATCACTTGGATGCGGATATCGGCACCCTCAGCAACCATCTCCCGGTCAGCAACTTCATAGGTGCCACGATTGCGGGCTTTCATATGCTTACTCCATCCTCAATCAGTCCAAATCAGCACAAGCTCAGGGGCGGTCCCAGGCGACGTTGCACTCGAACCATCGCCTGCTAGAATTCCGCCAAAGTCAGCCAACGCCGGAGTTCAATTTCATGCCCAAGATACTCAGTGAATCACAAGCCGAAGGCTACAAAAAAGAAGGCTATGTCTGCCCGGTCGGGGCGCTGTCTTCTGAAGAAGCGGCCGATTTCAGACGCAAATTCGAAGCCTATGAAGAGGCGAATGGCGGTTGGTACGAACTGTCGAAGGGGCAGAAACTGTACCTGTTGCAAACCTGGGCGGCGGATTTGGTGCGCCATCCGAAGGTTCTCGACGCGGTCGAGGATGTGTTGGGACCTGATATTTTCTGTTGGGGCCAGTCGCTGTTTGTGAAGGATGCGCATGACCCGGGCTTCGTCACCATGCATCAGGACGGCACCTATTGGGGCCTGTCGGAGCCGGAGGTCGTGACAGCGTGGATTGCGCTTTCCCCCGCGACGGAACAGTCGGGCTGCATGAAGGTCGTGCCCGGCACGCACCAGATGGAACTGCAGAAACACAACGACACGCTGGATAAGGACAATTTGCTAACGCGGGGCCAGGAAATCGCGGTTGAGGTCGACGAGGACGAAACCGTGTTCATGCCGCTTCAGCCAGGCGAGCTCTCGCTCCACCATGTGCGTCTCGTGCATGGCTCCGCACCCAATCAGTCCAATGACCGTCGCATAGGCGTGGCGATCCGCTATATCGCCCCGCACGTCAAACAGAAGGAAGCGGACAAGGACAGCGCGTGGCTGGTGCGGGGTGAGGACAGATACGGCTATTTCATCCATGAGACCCCGCCCGACGCCGATATGGATGAGGCCGCACTCGCCGAATACGAACGCATCATGAAGCTGAGGCAGAGCGTTCTTTACAAGGGCGTGACTGGCAAGCCCGCGCATGATGACATTGGCGGGGGAATGTAATCAGAGGTCTTCAGTTGGCTTTGGCCACTTCGCCACCATCTCCGAGGTAGCCGTTCCAGGCAAACCAGTATGCGATATGGCCGGGCAATCGGTGCAGCCGCTTGCCATCAGGCCCAACGAGCGCGTTTTCCGTGACCTTCCAGTTTTCCCCGTCGAGGGTCACGCTGTCTGCGCCGTCGCCTTGGCTGAAGATCTGACCGTCGGTGCGGTAGGCACGCACGGTGCGCGTCTTGGCGTTGCCGACGAGCGACAGGGAGATTGCACCCGCGGTGTCGTTGATCACGGCTTTCTTCTCGAACAGCGACAGGGGCCATGCTTTCTCCGCACCGGAACTCCTAAGCGCGAAAACATAGTCCTTTGCTTTCAATCTGGTTTCGTCAACCAGCACCGGGAACATCAGTTTGTCGCTTGAGAAATACGACCCGTAAGGGGCACCAGGCTTGTAGTCGCGGGTGAAACCGGTGTTGAGCGAAAGGACGCGCGTTTCCGGATTGGCTTTCAGCCAATCACCCCAGCTTGTGATTGCGACCGGGCGTGCCTTGAGCTCAATACCCGAACCCGTCAACGCGCCGACCACGGGTCTGCCGGTGAACTGGTTCCACAGCGAGTTGGTCTCGGTGTCGTACATGAGCTTGTTTGACCGATACAGAAAGCCGGACGATCCGAAGATGAACGGCTTTTTGCGACCCTTTACCGCCGTCTCGAACAGGATGCCGGAACCGCACAGCGTACAATAGGCAAGGCTGACGGGCACGCCGCCGACGACATCGTTGAACATCTCGTGCCAGTCGAGGATCCGCAACGGATAGGCGCGCGTGTCGCCATTGATGGAAACGCCGAAAATGAGCTCGTCGTCGGTGAGGTAGGTGGCCTCTTTCGCCGTCAGCAGCTTCGGGTTGGTCAGTGCGGGGATGCCATCCTTGACGACACCGCCCCAGGTAATCTCTTCCAGACGTATCTCGTGTGCAACGCCGTCGTGCAGGAACACATTGAAGAATGGATCGATCTTGGAATAGAGCGCCGCTTTGAAAGTGGCGAACCCATTGAAGGGTTTGATTTCTTTATGCTTCTGCTGCCACAACATCCACGCGCTCCAGCTCTTCGGCCCGCTTTCACCTGAAAGCGTTTCAATGGCATCGACAATCTCGCGCCGGTGGGTATCGGAGAACCTCAATGCCTGAATGAGGGCTGGGATTGCGTCCTTGTTTCCGCGGTCCTTGAACCATTTGATGGCGGCAACGGGTTTGTCCGGGAGAGGACTTATGAGTTCCAGCGCACGCACCGTCGTTTCAGGAGCCTGAGACGCACGGGTGCCCAGTACGGCTGCGAACATGAAAATGCCGACCAGCGTGGCGAAAACGAGACTTCGAACGAACATGACGGTGTGCCTCTGGAAATGAACGACTATACCAGGTACGGCTCAATCCCATTTGGGTGTCGAGCGGCCTGTTACACATGTTCGTGAAAGGGTGGTCTTAGCGGGGAAACGTCTAGATCAATCCGTATTCGGCAGCCCGCATAGCGCGGATCAGAACGTAATCACCTGACGGACCACGTCACCTTTGGCAAGTGCATCGAAGCCTTCGTTGATGTCCTCGAGCGCGATGTGCGAGCTGATCAGGGCGTCAACTGGCAGCCGTCCACGTTGATACATGTCGATATAGTTCGGGATGTCGCGGTTCGGTACGCAGCTTCCCAGATAGGAGCCAATCATTGTGCGTTCCTCGACGACCATATTGACGTGTGAAATCTGTATCTTGTGGTCCGGGTGTGACAGGCCGCTCGTTACGGTGGTGCCGCCGCGCCCGGTCACCGCATAGGCGAGCTCCATAGCCTCAACCCTGCCGGCGCACTCGAACGCGTAATCCGCGCCGCCACCCGTTGCTTCCTTCACCTGTTCGACAATGTTATCTGAGCTGGCATCGAAGACGTAGTCTGCGCCGAGCTTCTTGCCCAACTCCAGTTTGCTTGGCAGCATATCAATGCCGACAATGCGGGAGGCGCCAACGGCCTTGGCACCGAGTAACGCGGCAAGCCCGGTGCCGCCGAGGCCGACAATGGCGACGCTGCTGCCTGCGGGCACTTTGGCTGCGTTGACCACACTTCCGACACCGGTGATCACGGCGCAGCTGAACAGTGCAGCCTCATCCAACGGCAGTTCGGGATCGACTTTCACAAGGGACCGTCTGGACACGACCGCGGCTTCTGCGAAGCAGGAGACGCCGACCTGATGGTTGATGTATTCCCCGTTGAGGCGCAGGCGCTTGCCACCGCCGAGGAGTGTTCCGGCAACATTGGCCGCGAGCCCGGGGTCGCAAATGGCTGGACGGCCCTCCGAGCACGGCCCGCAGACGCCACAGGACGGCATGAAAACGAAGACAACGTGGTCGCCGGGTTCAAGATCATCGACACCTGGACCGACTTGCTCGACGATGCCCGCACCCTCATGTCCGAGCGCCATGGGCAGGGGCCGGGGCCGCACGCCTTTCAGGATGGAGAGATCAGAGTGGCACAGACCGGCAGCCGTGATGCGAACCAGGACTTCGCCCCGCTCGGGCGGATCAAGCTCCAGTTCCTCAACCCTGACGGGGCGTGATTTAGCGTAAGGCTGCTCCGCTCCCATTTCATGCAGCACCGCTGCCTTGATTTTCATGATCCTCGTTCCTTTGTGTTCATTTTTCTTGGATGCTGGGCTATTGGTGCCAAGCTGCCGTCGCGACTGCAAGGCGCTTTTTACGGGCTCGACGCACGTATGGAGGGATTCCGTATGAAACTCACCGACTTCAAAGTCCTGACATTCGACTGTTATGGCACGCTGATCGACTGGGAGACCGGGTTATGGCAGGCGCTTGAGCCGCTCGCTACTGCCGCGGGGAAATCTCGGGATGAAGCGCTCGCCGACTATGCGCAGGAGGAATCAGCGCAACAGCAGGATACGCCGGGCATGCTGTATCG